>JAPLLC010000076.1 GCA_026387775.1 Candidatus Methylomirabilota bacterium
CGCATGCAAATAACCCACCCCGGCGGCCGCCGGGGTGGGTTATTGCGTGCAAACGAGAGATGACTGTTACTTTCTATGACACTTGGCGCAGTCCGCCTTCTCCTTGACGCTGAACGCGGCCTGACCGTTATGGCACGTCCCGCAGGCCTGTCCCTTCTCCATGTCCGCCATCTTGAAAGCGGTCCGCTGGCCCTTCGCCATCTTGAAGATCTTCGTGTGGCAATCGGTGCACTTCGGGCTCTTGGCCAGATGTTTCTCGTGGCTAAAGGCCACCTTCTCTTCGCTCGCACCGGAGAAATCGAAATCGGCGGGACCCTTCGCCTGGGCCCACGCCTGCTGGGTCAGGATGCCGCCCGCGAACCCGAGCAGCATGAGGACGGCAGCACAGAGCAACCAGGATTTCCACGCTTGCCTCACTGGCTTCACCTCCTTTCCATGATTGGAATCTGCACGGGCAAGCGGCCTCTCGACACCCCTCAGACGGATCGCCCGTGCCCGGTATTCACCAAGATCGCGAGCCGCGACGGCACGAACCGTTTGCCCCGTCGCAAGCCCCATCGTCCATCAGTCACCTTGCAGCCTGCTAAAAGACCCGCTTTCGCCCAGGCTGCTCAAAAAGGTCCAGATGCAAGGCGGAATGCGGAAGGCCGAGTGAGGCGTACTCCAGGTACGCCGCAACGAGCGCCTGAGCATTCCAACGCCGCAGATGGGCCTTCTTCAGCAGCCTGTTAGGACGTTGCCGCCACGGTCATCGCCTCCCGCGCCGCCGCGATCGTCGCGTCCAGATCCTCGGTCGTGTGCGCGAGCGAGACGAAGGCCGCCTCGAACTGGGACGGGGCCAGGCTCACGCCCCGCTCCAACATGGCCCCAAAGAAAACCCCGTAGCGCCTCGCGTCCGCCGTCTTCGCCGTCGCATAATCCCGTACCGGGGAGCCGGTGAAGAACGCGGTCAGCAGAGATCCCACCCGATTGACCTGCGCCGGGATCCGGCAGAGAGCCGCGGCCTCGGCAAGCCCCTCGCCAAGCCGCTTTCCCTTCGTCTCCAGCTCGGCGTACACCCCCGGGGCCTGGAGCAAGGTCAGCGTTTCGATCCCCGCCGCCATGGCCAGGGGATTGCCCGACAGCGTCCCAGCCTGATAGATCCCCCCCAGGGGCGCGACCTGTTCCATGATGTCGGCGCGGCCCCCGTACGCCCCCACCGGCAGCCCGCCGCCCACGATCTTCCCCAGACAGGTGAGATCCGGCGTGATCCCGAAGAGCTCCTGCGCCCCGCCCCACGCCACCCGGAAGCCCGTGATGACCTCGTCGAAGATGAGCAGGGCGCCGTGGCGGCGCGTGATCTCGCGGAGCCCGGCCAAGAAACCGGGAGCGGGCGGCACCACACCCATGTTGCCGGCCACCGGCTCCACGATGACCGCTGCGATCTCCCCCGCGCGCGCCGCGAAGGCTGCCCGGACGGCCTCCGGATCGTTGTAGGGGAGCGTGAGGGTGTGCCGGGCCACATCGGCGGGCACTCCCAGGCTGTCCGGCAAGCCGAAGGTCATCCCGCCCGACCCCGCCTTCACCAGCAAACTGTCCGCATGGCCGTGGTAGCCCCCCTCGAACTTCACGATCGCGTCGCGCCGGGTGAAGCCGCGGGCGACCCGCAGCGCGCTCATGCAGGCCTCCGTCCCGGAGCTCACGAAGCGCATCCGCTCCATGCCGGGGAAGGCCGCCTGGACCAGTTGGGCCAGGCGCGTCTCCCGCTCCGTCGGCGCGCCGTAGCTGGTCCCCGCCTCGGCCGCCTGCTGGATGGCGGCCACCACCCGCGGGTGGGCGTGGCCGAGAATCATCGGCCCCCACGACCCGACGTAATCGATGTAGGTCCGGCCGTCCACGTCGGTGATCCGGCTCCCGCCGGCCCGAGCCACGAAGAACGGCTCGCCGCCCACGGCGCGGAACGCCCGGACGGGACTGTTCACGCCCCCCGGAAAATAGCGGCCGGCCTCCTGGAACAACTGCCGAGAGCGCTCCCCTGCGCCTCCTTCTTTCATGCCCTCGCCCATCGAGTTCCTCGCGCAAGTGACCAATGGCGAATCCCGGCTCGCCATTCCGTCATTCGTCGCTCGTCATTGGGGTTTCGCCGGCTTACCGCTCCTACCGCCGCAGCAGCCGGGCCGCGTCCCGGGCGAAGTAGGTCAGGATCATATCCGCGCCGGCTCGCTTGATGGCGGTCAACATCTCCAGCATGGCGCGCTCCTCGTCCAACCAGCCCAGGCGCGCCGCGGCCTTCAACATGGCGAACTCGCCGCTCACGTTGTAGGCGGCCACCGGGACGCCGAACTCCGTCTTCACGCGCCAGAGGACGTCCAGATACGCGAGGGCAGGCTTCACCATGATCATGTCCGCCCCCTCGTCAAGGTCCAGCGCCACCTCGCGCAACGCCTCGTCGCCATTCGCCGGGTCCATCTGGTAGGAGCGGCGGTCGCCGAACTGGGGCGCCGACCCCGCCGCCTCGCGGAAGGGGCCGTAGAAGCTGCTGGCGTATTTCGCGGCGTACGCCAGGATCGGCGTCTCCTCGAAGCCGGTCTCGTCCAGCGCCTCGCGGATCGCCGCCACCCGGCCGTCCATCATGTCCGAGGGGGCCACCACATCCGCCCCCGCCTCGGCGTGCGATACCGCCACGCGTGCCAGCAGATCCAGCGTGGGGTCGTTCTTGATCCGCCCGCGCTCCACCACGCCACAGTGGCCGTGACTCGTGTACTCGCACAGACACGCGTCCGTGATGACGACCAGATCCGAAACCGTATCCTTGATGGCCCGGACCGCCTGCTGGACGATTCCGTCCTTGGCGTACGCCTCGGAGCCCACGGCGTCCTTTGTCGCCGGCAGCCCGAAGAGGATGACGGCCGGGATGCCCAGGGCGGCGGTCTCCTTGACCTCCCGTGTCAGCTCGTCCACGGAGAGCTGGAAGTTCCCCGGCATGGAGGAGATCTCGCGTCGCACCTCGCGGCCATGCGTCACGAAGTAGGGCATCACGAGGTTGTCCACGGAAAGCCGCGTCTCGCGGACCATGCGGCGGATCGTCTCCGTCTCCCGCAGACGACGCGGCCGATACACTGGGAATTGCATCGTCAGCTCCGTTGGAATGGAAAACCGACAACTGACGACCGACAACCGGTCATCGGTGGAAACTTGTTTCCTGTCGGTCGTCCGTTTTGCATTGTCGGTTGTCCGTTGTCCGTTTTCACTTGGCTACTCTCGCTCAGAGCGCCGGCGGGATGCGGTCCCGGTGGACTATTAACTCCTCCCGGCCCTCATGGGCGACGGTTTGGGCCAGCGTCTCCTCCACGTTCACCAGCGCTCGCGGGGTCAGGGGATTGGGCTGATAGGTGCAGAAGGGCTCCTCGTCCAGGTAGTTGCCCGTGGCCCCCAGGGCCCGCGCCCGGCACCCGCCGCACAGCATCCGGTATTCGCAGATGCCGCAGCGCCCCTGCAAGAGATTGGCGTCTCGGAGGCTCTTGAACAGGGAGGATTCGCGATAGATCTCGGTGAGAGGCGCCTGCCGGACGCTGCCCGCCAGGAGCGGCAGGTAGCCGCAGCCGCCCACCTCCCCGATGTGCGAGACGAAGCAGAAGCCGAACCCCGCCATGCAGCCCCGACTGAATCCGTGGGGAGAGTGGGCGGGGGCCCGCTTCCCGGCGGACCGGCGCTCCTGCACCTGGAGCCGCTTGTAGTGCGGGGCGCAGGTCATCTTCACCTGGATGGGCGCGGTCTGGGAGACCTCGTGGACGAAACGGAGCGTCTCCTCGTACTCCTCCGGCGTGATCTCCATCTGCAGCGTGCCCCGGCCGTCGTGCCGGTTGTGCCGGGTGACCGTGGTGTTGATCTGAAAGGGCAAGCCCCCTTCCCGCGCGTACGCCAGGGAGGCCTGGGCTTGCTCGAAGGCCCCCGCGACTCGCCGGAAACCATCGTGGAGTCCGGCCGTGCTCCCGTCCAGGCTGACGGAGATCCGCTGGACCCCCACCCGCTTCAGCTCCGCCACGCTGGCGGGGGTCACCTGGGTCCCGCTGGGCGACATCACCACCCGGAGGCCCGCCCGCGCGGCCCGCTCGGCGATGGGGAAGATGTCCGGCCGCTTGAGGGGATCCCCCCCGGTCAGGATCAGGATCACCGGCTGCCGGAAGGCGGCGATGTCGTCGACGAGTCGAAAGGCTTCAGCGGTGGCAAGCTGGCGGGGGTCGGCGTGCGGCTGCGCGACGGCGCGGCAGTGCCGGCATGCCAGGTCGCAGGCCCGCGTGACCTCCCAGGCCACCAGACGCGGCGCGTGGGCGAAATCCCATTGCATCGGTTGTTCCCCCTCCCGGCCCGTGAAGGCGCGGGGGGTATTCTAAAGAGGCATCCGGCATTCGGTCAACTCTTATATGTCCGTGCTCCGCCGAATCGGTCAGCGGGCCGTCGCCGCGGTCGGGGATTTCAGATCGAAGGTCGCCTGCACGCTGCTCTGCCCCGGTACGCCAACCGCACTCGCCAGGTTGGTGAACTTCAGGGTGACGCCCCAGCAGCACGTGCTGAACCGGAGGTGGACCGTGTTCTCCCAGAACGTGTTGCTGCGGATGTCGTACCGCGTCAGCCAGTCGATCGAGAGCGCCTGGTTCACCCGCCACAGGAGCTTGCCCACCAGGCCATCGGTCGACAGGCTCCGGACATACGTCTGACCGACGTCCAGCGTGAGGCTGTCCAGCAGCCGCACCACCACACCCGAGTTCACCCCCTCCGTGTCCGGCTGCTCCACGTCGAGGGCCACCGCCCCATAGAGGCTGAGGCTCGGCAGCGGGCTCAGGGACCCCTGGAACACGAGATTGGACAGGCGGCGCTCCCGCGCCTCGCTCCATCCCTTTGTCGGCGAGCGCACGTCGGTGACCGCCTGGTCCACACGCTCCGGAGTCAGCGCCTCCAGGTAGATGTTCGAGAACTGTCGGGTCTGCGGCTGGAGGTTCACGCTCTGGGCAATGGAGAGGCTGGCGAGCTCGTAGTTGCGGACCTCCCCTCCCTCCTCGCGGCGCGCCATGAGCCGGTTGGCCAGCCGATACGTCACCCGGTTCTGCCCGCTGATGAAGTCGGCGCCGTCGAACTGCGGCAGCGACTGCTGACCCACCCACGGCGTGTACAGGTATCCCACGCTGGGCTCCACCACGTGGGTCAGACGCTGGAAGCCGAACCCCGGCTGGTCAAATCGCCGCGCGAAGCGGCTCTCGAACTGCTGCCACGCTTCCGCCAGAAACCGGTTGGTGTTGCCGCCCGGCTGCTCCGCAGACGTGTAGGCCGTCTCGCGCAGCGCCACACTGGTCTCCGCCCTCAGCCAGCGGGACAGCTCGAACGGCAGGTGGAGCGCGGGATAGAGATCGAAGCGTCCCGTCCCCGTGGTGTGGCTCTGGGTGAAGAAGACGGCGGATGTGTTTCCCTCCGCCAGCAGCGGCAGCCCGAAGAGCGGAGCGGGCAGCCACTGGAAGCGCGCCTCCGGCAGGCGCGTCGCCCAGTTCGTGGCCGGGCCGGACAGATCCTCCGCCGTCTCGATCAGCCCGAGGAAAAGGTAATCGGGGGTCGACTGCGACACGAAGGCGACGGAGTCCAACACCGCCTGGGTGCGCTCCACCGCCGAGTTGTCGATGAAGTCGCGATTGACCGAGCGGTCGCTCTGGTACTGGGCGTTCGCCTTGAACGTCCAGGTGGGGCTCAGGACCTGGTCGTGGGTCCACTGGCCGTCGCCGCGATTCGCGGGCTGGTTTCCGGACAGCAGGTCATGGTAGTAGCGCCCGCCCAGCGTGCCGCGGGAGTTCTCGTCCAGGACGTAACGATACTCCCCGTCCAGCTCGAATCCGCGCTTGGTGCGGTAGGTCGGAATGAACGTGGCGTCCTGGGAAGGGCTAATCGCCCAGAAGAACGGCTCTTTGACCCCGAACCCGTCGCGGCCCCCGTAGCTGAAGCGCGGGATCAGAAAGCCCGTTCGTCGCGGCCCGATGGGAAGCGCCAGGACGGGGGAGTACATGGCGGGAATCCCCTTGATCCAGAAGGAGGTATCCCGGGAGGCGATCCATTCGTCCTGATAGATGGTGGCCTCGCCGGCCCGGAACTCCCAGTCCGGGGCCGAGGACTCCGACTCGCAGGCGCGACAGGAGGTGAAGCTCCCGTCCTTCAGGGAGTACTGCCGTTCCCCCTCGCGCCGGATCTCGACGCCGCTGAAGCTGATGCCGGGATCGATCGTGCCCCGCCCGTTGCTGATGATCCCCTGGTTCGTCCGGTAGTTGTACTCGATCCGGTCGCCTTCAAGACGATTGAAGCCCTCCATCAGGATCACGTGACCCGTCGCCACGAAGATCTGGTCGTCGAGATCCGCGGACACCTCGTCGGCAAACAGCAAGCGGTTCCCCAGGACGATCCGCACCTTGCCGCTCGCCACCACCTTCCGCTCGGTCTCGTCGTAATCGATCCGGTCGGCGTCGACGTTGACGGCCTCGCGCAGACGGTTCAGCCGCTCGAGGTCCCGCGTGAGGTCGCCGGCCGCCTCACAGGCCATCGCCAAGCCGAGGCCGAGGAACAGAGCGAAACAAATGGCAGGGACGACTCGCATTCGGGCTCCGCGCGGAGTTGCGGGTGGAACGGATGGAAGCGCCCCGCTTATACCAGAGGCCGAGAGGTCAGGCAAGGGAGAAGTCACCCGCGCAACTTTGCGTCTCCACCAGATTTACCCAAACATTTCACCGCAAGGCATGCAAAGGGCGCAAAGAAAGGCAGGATCTGTGGGTCGGGCCTTGGACCACGCTGGAAACAGCGGGTTGTTCTTCGCGCCCTTTGCCCCTCGACTATGCTCGGAGCCCTGAGCCTGCCGAAGGGCCGATCGAAGGGCGTGCTTTGCGGTTCAACTGCAACGTTCGGACTCAGATCAGGGCCGACTCCAGGACGATGCCGCGGTCGAGCATCTTGACCGCTTCGCGCAGCGTGGTGCGGAGGTCGTCGGGAAGCTCGGGGCTCTCGGCGAGCTGCCGGCAGAGGTCGATCAGGCGGCGGAAGGCGCGGATCAGGTCCCCCTCGTGGCTGCCGAAGCAGTTTCGGATCAGCCGGACCCAGTCGTCCTCGCCGGCTGCCCACTCGTAGGCGGCCGCCAGGTAGGTCGTGTGCAGAGAGACCGGCCGGTAGACGCGGCGGCTCTGCTGGACGCGGTCCACCTCCGCGGCCAGCGATTCGAGCGCTTGGACGCGGCGGCGGAGCTGCGGCAGCTTCTTCAGGATCTGCCGGGCGAACATCGTCTCGGTCTCGCGCGGCTCCTCCACCACGCAGGCGAGAAGCGCCGCCGCCTCGGCCGGCGCGAGGCCCGTGAACAGGCCCGAGAAGGCCACCCGCGCGACCAAGAGCTCGTTGTCGTGGCGCAGCGAGGAGATCAGCCGTCCCATGGGGGTGAGCGTCGCACCCTCGAGGCAGTCGAAGTGGCGCAGGACTTCCACCACCCGGAGGCACTGCTCCCAGTAGGAATCCTTGAGCTCCCGCAAGGTTCGCCCCCGATCCTCCAGGGCCTGCCGGACCCGGTCGGAGCGCTTCAGCTGACGCTCCTGGTTCCCCCGGTTCGGGCAGCGGTGACACGGGACCTGGCTGAGCGCCAGGGACATGGCCTCCAGCCGCTGCCGGGCGGTGTGTAAATCCTCCGACCAGGGCGAGTCGACCTCGCCCCGGCGGCGGCCCTTGGCCCGCCCGCCCGGACCGAGTCGCCGCACCCGCTCGCGCTCTGCCTCCACGGCCGTCCGCTGCTCGCGGTAGTGCAAGAGATCCACCAGCGTGCAGCAGGGCGACTCGATCCCCTCGGCTTTGCCGAGATTCGTGAGGAGCTCCGCCCGCTCCGCCTCCACCCGCTCCATCCGGAGGCGGTTCTGGAACTGGCCGAAGCTGGATTCGATGACGCGGCGCACGGCGGCCGGCTCGCGGTAGAGGTCCACCAGCAGCGCGGCGGAGCTGTACCCCACGCGGAACTGGCTCTGGATCGGCTCCGGCTCCCCGGCCAGGAGTTCTCGCGCGTCGTCCTCGGCCTCGGGGCTGTCCAGGCCGATCAGGCAGGTGCCGTCGGGGTCGATCCCGCGCCGCCCCGCGCGGCCCGCCATCTGCGTGAGCTCGTTCAGGCTCAGCCGGCGGAAGCCCGCATCGCTTCGCTTCCGGACCCCCTGGATCACCACGGCCTTCGCCGGCATGTGGATCCCCAGGCTCATGGTCTCGGTGGCGAAGACCACCCGCACCAGCCCGCGCTCGAACAGGATCTCCGTCAGGCGCTTCAAGGCCGGCAGGATGCCGGCGTGGTGCATCCCCGCGCCCCGGCGCAGCCCGGCGAAGAGGAGCGCATTCACCTCCGTCTCGGCCACGATGCTGGGATAATCCCGCAGCGTGTTGGCGATGGCCTCCTCCACCTCGGCACGGCGCTCGGCCGGAAGCAGGGAGTCCTCGTCATCCAGATACCGCGAGAGCGCCCGCTCGCACCCGGCCCGGCTGAAGATGAAATAGATGGCCGGAAGCCAGCGCCGCTCGCGGAGCCGGGGGATCACCTGGGTCGGGCTGGCGGGGCGCCTCCGCTCCCAGTGTTGCCGGAAGCGGTCCCGGTCGCGGCCCCGCGCTTCGCGGCTGTGGAACCGGACTCGGGCGGCGGGCGGCGTGGGGCGGCGTGGGGCGTCCAGCGCCGCGAACTCGCCGTCCGGATGGCACAGGAGGAACGTGAGGGGCACGGGCCGCACGCTGTGCAAGATGGGATGGATGGGGCGATGGACCTCGCCGATCCAGGTCGCGATCTCGGTGAGGTTGCTGACGGTGGCGGAGAGCCCGACGAGCTGGATCGTTTGGGGCGCGTTGATGATGATCTCTTCCCAGACCGTGCCGCGCCCCTGGTCCCCGAGATAGTGGCACTCGTCCAGGACCGCCGTGGCGATGTCCTGTGGCCGCTCCCTGAACAGGAGGTTCCGCAGGATCTCGGTGGTCATCACCAGGACGGGGGCTCCGGGGTTTACCTTCACGTCGCCGGTGAGAATGCCGACGAGGTCCCCGCCGTACTGCCGGACGAAGTCGGCATACTTCTGGTTGCTCAGGGCCTTCAATGGAGTGGTGTAGATGACGCGGCGCTGTGCCGCCAGGGCCTGGTAGATCGCGAATTCCGCGATGAGCGTCTTGCCGGCCCCGGTCGGCGCCGAGACGAGGACCGACTCTCCGCTCAGCACCCAGCGGATGGCCTGCTCCTGAAAGGGATCGAGCGCGAAAGGGTACCGCTGCCGAAACGCCTCGAGGAGCGCCTCGTCTTCTGGGCGCGACGGGGGTGGAGCCGGAGCGTTGGCGAGCGGTGGGTTCACGGGGGGGGCTGCTTTCATCCTGCCGGGACGGGAGCGCCGGTCAGGCTAGTCGGTCGCCAGGTTGTGCCGCCGCCGGAATTCCCAGGGCGGTTCGGGATTGGGGAGCGCCCACAGGCCGTACTTCCCCACGCGCGCCTGCCGCTCCGCCACATCGAGGACGGCCCGGGCAGCCGTGATCGTCAGGGAGGGGTCCACCCACGCCAGCCCTTCCTTGACCAGCGCGACGTTCAGGTTGATGTCTCCCAGCCACACCACGGACAGGAGACGACCCATGCGGTCCTTGCCGTACGTCACCAGTTGGACCTGCCGTTCCAGCGCCAAGTCCCGGAGGTAGGCGAACGCCTGCGTCCCGAACGGCTGCCCCTCCTCCAATTCGCCCGCAGAGCCCGGCCGGGGCGGCTCGGGGAGTTCGACCCCCAGCAGTCTGACCTGCATCGGCCCCAGGTCCGGCGAGACCACGGTGAGCTGGACGCCGTACTGCACCATGCGCACCGTTCCCCAGAGGCGCGCCTCCGTCGGATCCGTCCCGGCGTGCGCCGGCCCGATCCACGCCAGGACGAGCGCCGCCAGCGTCAGCGCCCTCCAGACACGACCCCTGTCCGTCGGAACGCCCCGCAGAGCGGCGGGAGACAGTCTCTTCCAATTCCAGGAGCGGTTCGGCATGTCCGAGGCGGCACGGGCAGCGGTCACGCCGCGGGCTGCAGGCGAATGGCCAGCACCTGCTTCGTGTTGAGCGCGACGAAGGGCATCGCCGTCCCGCTGGGCCCCACGGCCTTGGTCAGGGCGATCATGAGGGGTTTGGTGTTCAGGTAGTCCAGCAACCGGCCGCCCGCCGGCACGGTGATGTGGCCCCGGTACCATCCCAGGATGGTCAGGACCTCGACCGCCATCACGTCGCGTTGGGCCATCACACTCTCCTCTGTCCGGGCTCGTCGCTCCGCCATGGGGGCGCCCCGAGGACCATCGCGCGCGTCCCGCCAGTCCGCCGCCCGCGGGAAGGCTACCCAATACGCCCCGCCCTGTCAACGACCAAAGGGCCGACGGCGTCGGCCCCGCGGGCTCAGGCCTCCGGCTCGAGCCCTTCGGGCGCCGCCAGTGATCGCGGCGTGTGGACGACCGGCTCCAATTCCTGAATCGGCTTCGTGCGGCCCGGATCGAGCTCGCTGAAGCGGCGGGCCGCGGGCAGCACGCGAGTCTCCAGCGACGCCACCGCCTTGTTGTAAAGCTCCACGGACCTGTCGAGGGCCTTCCCCACCCCGGCGAAGTGCTCGACGAGGATGGCCAGCCGCTCGTGGACCTGCCGGCCCAGCTCGCTGATCCGCTGGGCATTCTCCGCGATCTGTTCCTGCCGCCACCCGTAGGCTGCCGTGAGGAGCAGGCCGATGAACGTCGTCGGGGTGGCGATGAGCACCTGGCTCGCCAGGGCGTCCTGCAGGAGCGTCGGATCCCGCTCGGCGGCGGCGGCGAGGAACACCTCGCCCGGGATGAACAGGACGACGAACTCCGGCGCCTGCGGGAACTGGCTCCAGTAGTCCTTGGCCTGCAGCCGCTTCACGTGGGCGCGAACCTGCTGGGCGTGGCGCACCAGGGCCGCCTCGCGCAGCTCGGGGGTGGGCGCCTCCAGGGCCTCCAGATAGGCGTTGAGGGCCACCTTGGCGTCCACCACGATGTCGCGTCTGGCGGGAAGATGCACGATCATGTCGGGCCGCAGGCGGCCCCCATCGGCCTGGACGCTCGTCTGCTCGTCGAAGTCGCAGTACTTCGTCATCCCGGCCAGCTCGGCCGTCTTCCGGAGCGCGATCTCCCCCCAGCGGCCCCGGACCTGCGGCGCCCGCAGGGCGTTGACCAGGTTCGCCGTCTCGCGCTGCAGGGCCGCCTGCGCCTGCGCAACCTCGGTGAGCTGCCGGCCCACCCCGGAGATCTCCCGCAGCCGCTTCTCTTCCAGCTCCTTGGCCTCTTTCTGGTACGCCTCCAAGGCCTGCTGGAGCGGCTGGACGATCGTCTCGACGGCCGTCTTGCGGGCCTCCAGCTCACCCGCGGCCTCCTGCGTGAGCGCCTTGAACCGCTGCTCCGCCAGTTGGAGGAAGCCCTCGTTGCTGCTCTGCAGCGCCTCGGCGGCCAACGCCCGGAAGGCATCCGTGAGGCGCGTCTTCGCCTCGTCCAGGATCCGCTTCTGCTCCTCCAGGCCGGCCCGAGTCTCGTCGAGTCGTGCCTCGGCCTCGGCCTTCTCGGCCGTGAGAGTGCGGAGGTCGCCCTGCAGCCGATCGATGGCCTCGCGGCCGTGATCGAGCTCGTCCCGGATCGCCGCGGCACTTCCCTCTTGCGTCGCCAGCCGATTCTCCAGCGTGGCACGCCGTGAGCGAGATTGACTCGTGGCGTAGGCCCACCCCGCCACGGCACCCACGATTCCCCCGACGAGCAGCAAGAGGATGTCGCCCATGTCCGACGCTCCCGACACGTGATCTCTTCGCCCCACCGCTGATAACGGAAGACTATACCACGTCCCTCTGGTCCCTTGGCGCTGAATCGTCGATCAGGCGGACACGGCAGCCTAGTCCCACACGACGCGAGACCTGGCCGTCGTTCGCGACGCCCGGCAGCACAGCACCATCGAGACCCCGGAGCAAGTGCGGGATTCGCTCCTCGATCTGGGGACAGCCCGTGTAATGGTGGACGTAATAGCGGACCGGATCGTAGTACCTCGCCCGGTAGAATGGTCCAATGTATTCCGTCGTAGGCGTGGCGCGAAGGCCAAGGCAGTCGCGGCGATCGGGCGCACAGGGCACCGATGAGTCGGGGTTGGGCCTTGAAGAGCACTCGAACATACTGCAGAGCGCCGCATTCGCTTGGACCGCTCGTCGAAGCCCAAGATCAGGCCATCAGCGCAAGCCTGCCCACGCAACGACCGGGTGAAGCGCGCTCCCCGCGTATCCCACGGCACTCGGTTTGCGCCTGCCTTCGCGCGCCGTCCGCTTACATGTAAGCGCTGCTGCGGTGGTCGGCGGCAGTCATGAGTACGAGTTCGTGCTCCTCGTCGATTTCATAGAAGAACCGCCAGGCGCCGATGCGGTATCTCCAGGTGGGGGGATCCCAGTTCTTGAGCCGCTTGATGTTGGGACCGAAATGTGGCTCCTCTCGGAGGCGGGGATAGACAGATTCCCGAAGACCGGGTGATCTGCGCTAGATCGTCACGGAAGCCCGTCGTTTCGAAGATCCGGTGGCTAGCCAACCAAAGTCCCCTTCTTCCGTCTCGCCTCCTGGGAACCCCTCTTGAGGCGCTCCACCAGCCGGTCGTTCGCGAGGATCTCCGCCATTTCCACGTCGTCCGCGAAATCCTGTTCCTGGATGTGGGACTTGACAGCGTTCTCGATGAAGTTGGCCACGGAGCGGTTCTCGCCCTTCGCCCGCTTGACGAAGGCATCGTACGTCTGGTCATCCACTCGAATGGTCAAGGTCTTTGGCATGGGCATCCCTCCCGTATTCATTCTTATTCTATGTGCTTCACTCAGACAGGTCAAGCTCCTTGTGCGACGCCGGGACTCCCCCATAAGTTCGGGCCGCCGCCGAGCAATCCAATCGAATCCTCACTCAGGAACCGCCCTCAGATCGGATCGTAGTACCGCGCCCGATACTACGGCACGATCAAATGGCTCCCATCCCCGGCCTCCTCGCCAACTAACCGGCGCCCCGAAGGTGCTGACTCCTCCCATCGCGCGTTGGAGCTGATTGCTCTCTTCACTGCGCCCGGAAGTACCGTCGCTTGGGTCCTGCGGGCTCGTTCCAATCTCGCGGACTAGCCCCCGCTGGACGAGTTTCATGAGCCGCGTGCGCGTGGCGCGCGTGGTGAGAGCGATCCTGGCCGCGATCTCAGCCGTTGCGCAGCCCTGGTCGGGCACGAGGGCATCGAGAATGGCCTGACGCGGCATCCAACACGGGGGGGCCACACGGAATGCGGAATGCCGGAATGCGGGACGGAATACGGGACGTGCGGGACGTTGTTGACTCAAGGAATGCGGGACGTTGTCAAGGAATGCGGGACGTTGTCAAGGAATGCGGGACGTTGTCAAGGAATGCGGGACGTTGTTGACTCAATGGACGCATCGCTGCTCGGCTCTCGCGAGCGCCTTTGCAATCCCCGACGTGGACACGCCAAGCTGCCGCGCCACCTCGGCGAGGGAGAGCCCGAGCTGCGTGACGAGGTGGACCGCCAGTGCGGACCGCACGGCCGCGATCCGGCGCCGGCGGCTGCCCATCTGCAGTTCCGCGAGGCCGATCCCTTCTTGCCGACACCTGCCGCGAATCAGCCGCTGGGCCTGGGCGAGCTGGTGTGCGCGGGCTACCTGCGGCGCCTGCCGGGCCGGGCCGGCCGCCAGCACGCGGTCGACGAACGCCCCGGTCCCGAGCACGCGCGGATCCGTCCGCACCCGTTCCGCCCGGCGGCGCATCGCGCGGACCTCGGCCCAGCCCCCCAGCGAGCGGAGCAAGCCCCCGCCGACTAACTCGGGCCGGCGTCCGTGCGGGAGGCCCTCGCGGAGGAACGCGCGATAGGCCCGGAGTGCGCCCCGCTCGCTCCCGCCGAACCACGCCAGCACGTGCGCCCGATCCTGCCAGGGCGGGGTGCCCCGCCCGAGGAGGCCAGCGTGGCCACACCAGGGATAGCGGTCGAGATGGGGGAGGTCGGGCACCCGCTTCGCCCGCAGGGGATTCAGGTGAATGTAGCGGACCAGCTCCCGGAAGTAGGCGTCCTCCTCCACGACGATGGACTTGTAGCGATTCTGAAAGAGATGCCCGACCCGTTTATGGCGGCGGTTGTAGGTAAGGGCATAGCCAGTGAGGAATCGGCGCATGAACCGGGGGAGCCCCTGGGGCCCGCTCCGCAGCAGCAGGTGGGCATGGTTCGGCAGGAGGGCCCAGGCGTAGAGCGTGGTCCCCGTGGCCAGGGCGCCCGCGCCCAGCCGTGTCACGAACGCGTGGCAATCCTCGCGATCGGCCACGATCCTCCCCCGCTCCATCCCGCGGAGCATCACATGGTGCAGCGTGCCGGGAGCATCGAGTCGCGCCTGCCGGGGCATCGCGTGTCTGCGCCTCCTCTCGGCAGGGAGCGTAGCAGGAAGAGTCCACTGAGTCAACAACGTCCCGCAAGACACGTCCCGCAAGACGTACAAGACGTACGAGCTCCTGGCCGAGGCATTCGGACTCGCGCGGCGCTGAAGGGGAACGAGCGATCGCTCACGATCGGCGCCGGTCAGGCGGAGGGCGCGACGAGGTCCGGACCGAGGGCCCAGAGGAGCACCCAGCCGTCTTCGACCCTCTCGAGGCAGACGACCGTGGCGTTTCGGAACCGGACGACCTCCCGGTTCGGATTCCCCGTCAGGAGGAGCGACGCCAGCCGAGCCATGTGCGGCAGATGGCCGACGAGCATGAGCGGTTCCGCGGTGGACAGGGCGGCGTCCTGCGCCTTTCCCGGATCGGCCGAGGGGGCAAGCCAGTCCACTTCCGTGAGATCCGGCGGCGGCGTGAGGTGTCGGGCCAGGATCTCCGCCGTCTCGCGCGCCCGGGGCTTGGGAGAGTGACGGATCTCCGCCACGGCCAGCCCGATCGTGGCGACCTGCCGGGCCACCCGCGCGACCCCCGCCCGTCCGCGCTCACTCAGCGGCTGGGTCGGATCCACCAGCTCCGAAACCGCTTCCCCGTGCCGAACCAGGTAAACCGGCATCTTCTTCCCTCCTTCTTGGATCGGCGTCACGCGGCGACCAGCATCAGACGGCAGGGAGTGATTCCGTCTGTCCTGGGATTATGACGCCGAAGAACCCTGTTGACACCTCAACAGGATCGTGTTAGCAGTTATTATAAGGCTTTTAATAAAGGTACTATATAATTTATCAACGCCATCTTCTAGCGTAGAATTGACGGGCCATTTATCGTGACAGACAATACCATGACCATGGTCCCGCAACCACCCCTGTGTGCCAAAGAGTCTCGCGTCCGGGCCATTCATGCCCGTGAGCGTTGCGGCCAGCTCATCAGGACGCTGGGCATCCAGACGAAGTTCGGGCTCCAAACCGGACAATGGACGGTGCGGGTGCACCACTTCGCACAACCCAGGCAGAAAGAGGCCGTTGGCCCTCAACACGCCCTCTCCCGGAGCGGAGAAGGGAAGGAGGCAGGTATCATGCTGAGTCTGCGGCGACTGGTGTCGATCACCCTCATGACCATCCTGGCCCTCGGCCTCATCGCCAGCGTCCCCCCCGCGACCGCCCAAGAGATCCGGCTGGGCTTCACGCCCCCGATCACGGGCGCCTCGGCGGCGCAGGGCTCCTACCAGAGCAAGGCCATCAAGCTGGCCCTCAAGCAGATCAACGAGGCCGGCGGGGTGAACGGGAAGAAGATCGATCTCCGCATCGTGGACAACCAGTCCACCAACCCGGGAGCCCTGGCGGCCCTTCAGAAGGCCGTGGAACAGGAGAAGGTCCTGGCCCTGGTCGGCTCGGTCAAGAGCACCCAGATCCTGGCCGCCTCGGATGCGATCAAGACCTACGGCGTCCCCACCATCGTCGGCGGGACCAACGTGAACATCACCCGCCAGGGCAATCCCTGGCTGTTCCGGGTGCGGCCGGACGACTCCATCGCCGCCGCCGCCATCGTCAAGTACATCAAGGAGGATGCCAAGCTGACCAAGGTCGGCCTGCTGCACGACACCGACGCCTTCGGCACGGGCGGGGCCGATCTGGTGGAAAAGTACGCCAAGGAGCAGGGGCTCACCCTGGTCAAGCGGGAGAAGTACACCACCAAGGACAAGGACTACACGGCGCAGCTGCTGTCGATCAAGAGCGCCGGCGCCCAGATCCTGGTCCTCTACGCCCCGAATCCCGAGGATGCCGCGATCGTCCTGCGCCAGTACCGGCAACTGGGCTCCCCCTACAAGTTCATCGGCACCCCCTCCACCATCGAGCGGGACTGCCTGAACCTGGCCAAGGAGGCCGCCGAAGGGATCTTCGGCATCGCCGACTACGTCCCCGGCGCCAGCGAGGCTACCCGCAAGTACGCCGCGGACTACCTGAAGGAATACAACGAGGAGTTCGACCCGACCTCGGCCTGGACCTATGACGGCCTGAACCTCCTGCTCAACGCCATCAAGAAGGGGGGCGAGGACCGCGCCAAGATCCGCGAGGCCCTCCTGGCGACCCAGGGCTACACGGGTGTCCTGGGCAACTTCTCGTTCACCCCCGGCGGGGACGGCCTGAGCGAGGTGAGCGTGGTCCAGATCGAGAAGGGGAAGCACAAGCTGCTCAAGGTGGTCAACGTCGGGGGTAAGTAGCCCCAAGCTTCGAAGGCGTCTCGGCCTGGCCTCGACCCCGGTTTTCATGCCGGGGTCGAGGCCGACGGATGGCGCCACACCCGGAGCGCGAGATGGTGTTTGGCACCCAACCGATTCGAGACGTTCAGATCGTCCGGAAGGTGAACCGGGGCACGGTTCTGGAGCTGCTTCGGCGCAAGGGTCCACTTTCGCGGACCGCCATCGCCCGGGCCGTCCGTCTCACCCCCCCGACCTGCTTCTCGATCATCGACGAGCTCGTCGCCTCCGGATTGGCCCACTGCACGGAGACGGCCCGATCGGCTCCCGGTCGGCCGCGTGCGATTTTCGAGTTCAATCCGTCGGCCGCCTTCAGCCTCGGCGTCGATCTCAGCTACGCCAGCTTCGTCGGCGTCCTGACCAACCTCTCGGGCGAGGTCCTCGAGGAAAGGTGGCAACCGCGCCCCGATCCTCCGGATGTCGACCGCGTCGCCGAATGGATCTCGGCCTTCGTCAAGGACGTCTCCCGGTCCCCGCGGCTCGACCCGGCAAAGCTCCTGGGCATCGGGGTGTCAACCCCCGCCCTCCTGGATGCCGGTCTCGAGCGTGTCCTGCGGTCCACAAACCTGAATTGGCGTGACGTGCCGCTCGCCAGCCGGCTGGCGGAAGCGCTTGGCATCGAGGTGCATCTCGAGAACAACGCCCGGGCTATCGCCTTGGCGGAGCGGTGGTTCGGGGTGGGTCAGGACGTGCAGCATCTGGCCTGCATCAACATCGGTATGGGCATCTCCATGGGTCTGATCGTCAACGGCATGCTCCACCGGGGGGTCAGCATTCACTCGGGGGAGCTGGGCCACACCATCGTCGATCCGACCGGCCTGCCGTGCCGGTGTGGCCGGCATGGATGTCTCGAGATGGTTGCCAGCGGGCGGGCCATCCTGCACACCGTCGCCGAGGCGATCCGCCAGGGGCGATCCTCCACGCTCCTGGCAGCCGCCGATGGAAACCCCGCCCATATCACCATCGACATGGTCACCCGCGCCGCCGACGAGGGCGACCCTTTGGCGCGCGAGACCGTCCTGGCGGCAGCGACCAAGACGGGATACGCGCTCAGCAATGCCCTGGTATTGCTCGACACGGGCATGGTCGTTCTCTCCGGGTCGTTGATCCATTCGAGCCATCTGACGTTCGACACCGTGGTCGATATCGTCCGGCGGACGGTGCTGACCTCACCCAATCGGACCGAGGAGCTGCCCGTCGTCCGCGCGAGACTGGGACAGCTCGCCGGCGCGATCGGCGCCGCGGGCATCGTTCACCAACGACGCATGGCCCTTTACGATGCCGTCCGAGTCGTTCACTGACGCGCCGAAGCGACCCCACAAGAATCGGCAACCCTGACCACCCGATCAAGCACGCGCTCCCCCTGCGACGCTTTCTTCTCATCGAGTCCGCTCATCGATCCGTGCACAACGGATCGTGTTGTGTTACGCTTTGGGCGCGGAGCGGATCGACTGGATGTCATGGTCTACGGAAACGCAGCCCCTTACCGGAGGGAACGCCATGTCAGATGCCCAATATCCCATCGGCAAGTTCGCACCTGACCCGGATGTCACGGAGGAGAAGCGCAAACGCTGGATCGAGGAGATCGCCGCGGCGCCCGCCGGGTTTCGCCGGGCGGTGGCGGGCCTCACGGAGAAGCAGCTCGACACCCCCTACCGCGAAGGCGGCTGGACGATCCGACAGGTCGTCCACCACATGGCCGACAGCCACGTTCACAACCTGGTCCGCTTCCGTCTGGCCCTGACGGAGGATAACCCGGCCATCACGGGGTACGATCCGGCGAAGTGGGCCGAGATTCCGGACGCCAAGACTGGCCCGGTAGAGGTCTCTCTTGCGCTCCTCCAGGCCATCCACGACCGCTGGGCCCTGCTCCTCCGAGCGATGGCCCCGGCAGATTTCGCCCGCACATTCCGGCGGCCGGACGGCCAGGTGGTGACGCTGGACCGCGCGCTGCAGACCTATGCCTGGCATGGCAAACACCACGCCGCCCAGATCACGGGGCTTCGCGGACGGATGGGGTGGAAATAGGCGCCTGTGGCGCCAATTGCGGATTGCGCGAATTCGGATTGCGGAACTAACCCAAACATTTCACCGCAAAGCTCGCAAAGACCGCAAAGCAAGCCAGGATCTCTGGAACGGGCCTCGGACCACTGATGGAAATCGTACGGCTTGCTCAGACCGGGTGATTCCGGAACCCTCTGGACACAGCGGGTCTTTCTTTGCGCTCTTTACGCGCTTTGCGGTTCAACTGCAACGTTCGGGATTAAGGAGCGGCGCATGATGGAGATTTCACCCGAGGTGAAGGCGCTTTCGGCGGAGATGACCTCGCTGCGGCGCGACCTGCACGCCCATCCGGAACTCGGCTTTCAGGAGGTGCGGACCGCGGGAATCATCGCCAAGCGCCTCACCGGGCTTGGGTATACGGTGCGGACCGGCCTGGGGAAGACCGGCGTCACCGGACTCCTGAGGGGAGGGAAGCCCGGCAAGACCGTCCTGCTTCGCGCCGACATCGACGCCCTGCCTATCCGCGAGGAGGCCGTCGTCCCCTGGCGGTCGGAGACGGCCGGCGTGATGCATGCCTGCGGCCACGACGCTCACACCGCCATGGGCCTTGCGGCGGCGGCGATCCTGGCCAAGGAGGCCCCATCCCTCGCCGGCGATCTCTTCTTCGTCTTCCAGCCAGCCGAGGAGCTCCTGATCGGCGCGGAGGCGATGCTCGAGGACGGGGCGCTGGAAGGGGTGCGGGCGGACGCGGCCTTCGCCATCCATGTCATGAACCGATGGCCGACGGGAACGGTGGCGATCTGCGACGGTGCGGCCATGACGTCGGCCGACAAGCTCACGCTGACCATCACGGGGCGGGGCGGTCACGGGGCCAGCCCGCACCTGGCCATCGACCCGATCGTCGCGTCGGCCCAGATCATCACGGCGCTCCAGACCCTGGTGAGCCGCGAGACCCCGCCGCTTTCCACCGCCGTCCTCAGCCTCACGACGCTCAAGGCCGGCACCGCGTTCAACATCATTCCGGACGCAGTGGAGATGACCGGGACGCTGCGCTGCTTCGATGCCGCCCTGCGCGAGAAGCTCCTGGCGAGCCTGCGCCGCACGGCGGAAGGTCTGGCCGCTTCGCTGCGTTGCACCGCCCGGGTCGAGAGCCAGTTCCTCACCCCTGCCCTCCGGAACGATCCTGCGGTGACCGCGGTCGCACGCCAGGTCGCCGCCATGATCGTCGGGGAGTCTCGGGTCGTCGCCGCGGAGCCGCTCACCGGCTCCGACGACGTCGCCTACTTCTTCCAGAAGGTGCCGGGCTGTTACGCCTTCGTCGGCTCGGCCAAGCCCGAGTGGTCCTCGGCCCCCGCAAGCCATAACGCCAAGTTCGACATCGACGAGTCGGCGCTGGAGATCGGGGCGGATTTCCTGGTCCGCGCGGCGCGAGCGGCCCTGCTGCCCCGCTAAGGCGGTGAATCGGAAGTCCGTGGACACATTCCCGGCGCGCCCGCCCGGCGATCTGCTCAGGCGCTCTCGGTGAGTGGGGTCGGAGAGAGCTCCGGCAAAGGAACTCCCAGGGCTGCGGCCTCCGCTTGGAGCGAGGCGAGCACTTCAGCGGTGATCGGGAGCCCTGTCTGCCGCCGCTCTGCCTCGCGGCGCGCCTCGGGCTCGCCGGGCATGAGCACCTCGTGGACCCCGTCCGCCGGTTCCGAATCCTTGAGACGTTCGATCATCTCGTCCATGCGCTGTTTGAAGTCCGCCAGGGGCATGAACAAGTCTGGGCGCATGGCGACAAAGAGGTGCCCGATTCTCTGGGGCCCGGAGAAATCCTCGTAGAGGCTCCGCATCTGGCCGGCGAAGGCCGCCCCCGTGAGGACTCCCCCCATGATCTCCATCCAGATCGCCAGCCCGGAGCCCTTCGCGCCGGCGAACGGGAGGACCGAGCCCCCGCCGAAGACCTGCATCCCGTTGGTGGTCGGCCGGCCTTGCGCATCGCGACCGAGGCCTTCGGGGATTGCCTCGCCGTGCATCCCCGCCAGCCGCATCTTGCCCCGCGCGATCACGCTCATCGCCATGTCCAGGACGAACGCCGGGCGCCGGCCCGCCGGGACCCCCACCGCCAGCGGGTTGACCCCGAGGACCGGTTTTGTTCCGCCGTACGGCGCCATTCCCGGCGACGAATTGGTGAAGGCAAAGCCCATGCAGTCGGCGGCGATGGCCTGCAGGACATAGTAGGCGGCCATGCCGTAGTGGGTGCTCCGGCGGACCCCCACCACCCCGATCCCCGTCTCCCGGGCGATGGCGACCGCCTCGGCCATGGCGCGGGTCCCGACCACCATGCCCATCCCATCGTCTCCGTCGAGATGAGCGGCGCCGGGCGTGACCCGCGTGATCTGGAGGCTCGGCCGCGGGTTCACCAGGCCCAGCCGGAGCCGCCTGGCGTAGATCGGGATGCGGGCCACCCCGTGGCTATCCAGCCCGCGCAGGTTTGCCCGGACCAAGCAGTCCGCGACGAGGGCCGCGTCCGGGCCCGGCAGCCCGAGCCGCTCGAAGATCGCCGCGGCGAACTCGCGCAGTGCCGCGGCCGAGATGTATTGTGCCCCGGGACCCGCCGATGTCGTCATGCTCGATCCCCTCTCAGACTGGATTGATCTTCGGCACACAATCCACGGCGTACGGAAGGACCAAGACGCGGCAGCCATCTTCTTTCATCTGCAGCGCTGCATCCACGGCGGCCTGGGGCGTCTCGACGGGGCGGAAGAACATGGCCTCCAGGTCTGCCTTGAGTATACCCGCGCAACACACCACGACCGGATGCTTGGCCAGCGCCCGTGCGCACATGAAGGCTTTCGAGGAGTGCTCCCGCGTGAAACCCTCGCGCTTGAAGCGCTCGATGACGTCCTGCGGACTCTTCGCCCCCTTGAGCCAGGCGGCGAACTTCCCGATCCCGTCCGTGCACTCCGCCAGCAGGACGATCACGCCCCCGTCCGCGGCGACCTGCTCCGCCGTGGACATGGCCTTCTGGGCCTGGTGCAGGTCGATGTCGCGCGGGAAGCCTCCGGGCGTGACGATCACCACGTCGTATTTCTGCGGGAAGGCCGTCACCCAGCTCTGCTCGCACACCGCGACGCCGGCTTCGTGCGCGGCCACGAGGTCTCCGGCAACGGCGTGGACCACCTCGCCTTTGCAGTTCTTGACCACGTTGACGATGAAGTCGATGCCGACGGTCCGGGCCACCGTGACCGCCACCTCGTGAAAGGGATTCCCCTTCATCCACCCCATGGCGGGATCGTACGGCCGGATGGGGAACGAATGCTGTTTCGCGATCGTCTCGAGGGCCGCCACGCCCGGGGTCAAGCTCTTGCGGCCCCCGCTATATCCCGCCGCCTGATGCGGCGCGATCAGGCCGGTCAGGATCCGGACCGATGCCCTGGCGACATGCGTGTTCACCCGAATGGGGATCTCCACGCCCGGCGCGGATATTGCGGTCAATGCGCTATCGTCTTCACAGGCGTGATTGACCACTCGGAGTGTCCGTGCATATTCCTCACCGATCATCCGAGCGATCTCGTCGGGCGTGTTCGGCCGGTGGTTCCCGGTGGCGATGACCACGGTCACGGCGGTCTCGGGGACCCCCGCGATCCGCAACTCCTCGAGGATGGCGGCGAGCATCTCGCGACTGGGCGCGGGCCGGGTGATGTCGTTCACGACCACCACCGCGTCCCGCTTTCCCGCCGCCACCACTCGAAGCGGCGGACTCCCGAGGGGGGCCGCCATCGCCCGTCGGATCTCCGCGCCAACGTCGCTTACCCGCGGGAGCATGCGCGGCTGCACCACGGTCGCGTCGTCCGGCACCTCGATTTCAACCTGCTTCTTTCCATAGGGGAGCGTGATCTTCATGGCATCCGTTCCTTGATGTCCACCGCTGCCGTGGGGCCGCAGCACCTCAACTGGCGGACAGAGAGCCACAGACTCGGGCGATAGGGTGTTAGGAGCCGTTACGAAATAACATGATCATTTGTTGTGATTTCGTTACGGCTCCTTATGCCGTTCCGGAATTTCTCCGGTCAAGTTATTCTTTGACAACGGCTTACTCCGAAAGCAACGCCTTCAGTCGGGCGACCGCGGTCTCGGGGCTGGTGAGCACCGGCACGTTGACCTTGGCCTGGACCGCCGTCCGTGCCAGCGCCATGGAGACCTGAGCCAGGCAGATCACGTCGACGGTATCCGCGATGCGCAAGGCCGCCTCGACCACCATCCGATCATGGGTGGCGGCATCCCCGGCGTTACCGATAGCGAAGGCCCCATCGGCCACGGACTCGACCACATGGATATCTCTCCCGCGCGCGGTTGCTCCCGCCTGAAGCTGAGCGGTCGCCGCCGGGGCGGCCGGCGGGTTGGTCGCCACGACGCCGATCCGTACCCCAGCCTCCAGGGCGGCGGCGATCATGGCCTCATCCGGCTTGAGGAGGGGGACCCGGACCAATTGCTTGGCCATGTCCTCGGCCTGGGGGAAGACGGAGCAGGTGAAGAGGATGCCGTCGGCCCCGGTGCGGGCCGCATACAGAGCCAGGGCACAGATCCGCTCCGTGATGTGGGGCGTGAGGCCCCCCTCTCGAGTGTAGGCGGGCATCAGATCGTCGTCGAGTAGGTTGGAGAGCCGCGCTTCGGGCCATCCCTCCTTGAAGGCGTGTTGAATCGGAGGGATGGCCGTGGCCACGGCGTGGATCAAAGCGATGCGCGGAGGCATGGCGACCTCCAGTAATCGACAGGGACAGCGACAGGGACAGGCGAAGGCGCGCTCCTTTTGTCTGTCCCTATCTCTGTCCTCATCCAGTCGTCTACTTTTCCTTGACGATGCCCATCAGGGGCTTGATCTGCTCTTCCATTCCCGCAGCGAAATCAGTTGCCGCTCAGCTGCTGCACGACGGCAGTCGTGAATTCCTCGGTGGAAGCCGCTCCGCCAAGGTCGCGGGTCCTCGGTCCCTTCTCCAGGACCGCCGACACGGCCCGATCGACGGCCTGGCCCGCCTCTCCGGCAGCCGGGTCTTTCCGCTCCCCGCCCAGCCACGCGAGCAGCATCGCGGCCGAGAGGATCATCCCCACGGGATTTGCGATGCCCTTTCCGGCGATGTCGGGGGCCGAGCCGTGGCTCGCCTGCGCCATCGCTTGCGTGGCGCTCGCGTTGATCGAGGGCGCCATGCCGAGGCTCCCGCTCAGCTCTCCCGTCAGGTCCGACAGGATGTCGCCGAACATATTCTCCGCGACGATGACGTCGAAGTCCGCCCCGCGGCGGACGAGATGGGCGGTCATGGCGTCGATGTGGTAGTCCTCGACTTCGACCTCCGGAAACTCGGCGCCGACTCCGCGACAGACCTCCAGGAACAGGCCGAACGTCTTGCGCAATACATTGGCCTTGTGGACGATCGCGAGCTTCCTCCGCCGCTGCCGCGCCAGCGAGAACGCCGTCCGGGCGATCCGCTCGGAGGCCTGTCGGGTGATCTTGCCGACGGCCAGGGCGACGTCCGGGGTCGGCATGAACTCGCCGATCCCCCAGGCCATGTTGCGATCGGCGTAGAACCCCTCGGTGTTCTCCCGCGCGATCACCAGGTCCATCTGGGGACAGACGGCGGGCAAGCCGGGGTACGCGCGCGCCGGGCGGATGTTCGCGTACAGGTCGAAGCGGCGCCGCAGCTCGCCGCTCGGGTTGAGCTTCTCCCGCAAGGCCGGCGGATACGACACCGAGTCGTGCGGGCCCAGGATCCAGGCGTCGCACTTGCCGAGCGCCTCGACGGCGGATTCCGGCAGGGCGCTCCCGGTCGCCCGGATCGCCTCCCATCCCATGGGGAGCGGGACCCATTCGAAGCGGAGGCGCGCGTCGCGCTCCTGTGCCGCCTTCAGCACCTGCAGCGTGGCCGCGACGATCTCCGGACCGATCCCATCTCCCCTGAAGACGCCGAGTCGGTACTTCATCGCCCACTTCCGAAGGGGGTTGCTCTTTGGAGACTTGAATGTCCCAAGACCACGCTTATCTTGCCAATCGCGGGTACACCACGTGCCCCGCCACGTTTACCCGGATCGAGAAGAGACTCTTTCCCGAGACGATGTACAAGGTCTTGAGGTCCGGCCCGCCGAAGGCCAGGTTGGTGAGAGCGTCCTCGGGCACCGGAATCCGCCCCAGCATCTCGCCCCGTGGCGTGACCACGTAGATCCCCGCCGGCACCTCGGCCGTCTCGTTGGCGTGGCGCGCCCGCGAGACACCCGCCGCAATCCACAGATTCCCCCGGACGTCCGTCCGCATCCCGTCCCCACCCCGCCCCGGCGCGAAGTCGTAGACGAGCCGCTGCCCCGACAGGGTGAGGTCCGCGTCGATATCGAACGCCCAGATCTTCCTGTTGCCTCCCGGCGCGGGGCTGCTGTCCACCAGGTAGAGGTGTCGGTTGTCGGGGGAGATGGTGATCCCGTTGGGCTTCTGGATGGTGGGTTGCGAAAGCATCCGCGTCACTCGCCCGTCCGGGTCGAGCCGATAGACCGCCTCGACGTCCAGCTCCAGGTCGGAGCGATCTTCCTTGTACCGCGGGTCGGTGAAGTAGATGCGGCCCTGGTTGTCGATGACGAGATCGTTGGGGCTGTAGTAGCGTTTCCCCTCGTAGCGATCCGTGAGCACCTCCACCGCGCCCGTGCGCATGTCCGTCCGCGTGATCCGCCGCCGGCCGCCGTCCCCGAACTCCGCCCCCTCGCAGGTCACGAGGCGGCCCTGCGCGTCGAACATGTTCCCGTTTGCCCGGCCGCTGTCCGCCCGCCAGACCGAGAGCGTGCCGTCGGGCGCCCGCCTCATGATCCGATTGTTCACGATGTCCGAGAAGAAGACGCTGCCCTCGGCGTCCACCGCCGGCCCCTCGGTGAAGGCGACGGCGCCGGCGGTGCGCACTGCGGTCTCGGCCACGAGATCGGTGGGCGGCCCCAGATTCATGAGGTCGTGTGGCATGTGCCTTCCTCCTTGAGTGGCTTTTGGGATCGATGCCGAACCAGATCGGACAATAGCATATCGAGCGGATGCGCGCACGCGTGCGCCCACATCGGTGCGGAGGGTGGGCAGGATGCCGAAAAGAGGATAGGCGAGAGTCTTAGCTGCTGAAAAACCCGCTTTCGCCCAGGCCGCTCAAAAAGGTCCAGATGCCAGGCGGCGCGCGATGGGCCGAGTGAGGCGTACTGCCTGTACGCCGCAGCGAGTGCCCGAGTAAGCCAACGCCGCAGATGGGCCTTTTTCAGCGGCCTGTTAGGATTGTCTCGGCGAGCAGCGGATGGGCAACGCGACAGGCGCTCCCACCATAGGATCCCGGCTATTCCTCTTCCACCGGGAGCAAGTGGATGGCATTCACGGTCAGCTCCTCGCATACCTTGGCGCAGAGGAAGCAGCCGATGCACTCGTCTTCACGGATATGGATCTGGGCGGGAGGCTGAGGGCTGACGGCCGGGGGGACGGGCTCGATGCAGTCCACGAGGCAGTAATCCACACAGGTGTTGCATCCCGTGCAGTCATCCTGGACGACGGCAACCAGCCGCGGTCGCGGCGCGCCGGCCATGGGTTTCTCGTGGGCGAGAGGGCGGCGGTTCTCCATGGGCTAGAGCATCCCCAGTTCGAGCCGGGCGGCCTCGGACATCCTGGACGGCTCCCAGGGCGGGTCAAAGACGACTTCCACCCGGGCATCGGTCACGCCGGCGATCGAGCGGATCTTGGCCTCGGCCATGAGCGGCAGCTCGGCCGCCGAGGGGCAGTTGGGCGAGGTGAGCGTCATCTGGACCTCGACGACCCCGGAAGGGCTCACCCCGACATTGTAGATCAGGCCCAGCTCGTAGATGTTGACCGGGATCTCCGGGTCATAGCAGGTCTTGAGGGCCTCGACGACCTTGCCCTTGATCTCCTTCGAATTCACGGCGATTTCGCTCATGATTCCGTCGAGACGCTCTCGTCCTTGCCTTCCAGCGCGGCATGCAGCGTGTGCCACGGCAGGCTGGCGCACTTGACCCGCACCGGGAACTCGCTCACCCCGCAGAAGACGGCGAGCTTGCCCAGCTCCATCGGATCCGCGCCGTTGCCCTCGCCGGTCACCATGTCGTGAAACTTCTTGAACAGCTCCTCGGCCTCAGCTTTCGTCTTGCCCTTGAGCGCCGTCGTCATCAACGAGGCGGCGGACTGCGAGATGGCACAGCCGGCCCCCTGGAAGCTGATCTCCTTGATCACGTCCCCGTCCATCTGCAGATAGACGGTGATCTCGTCCCCGCACAGCGGATTGTGGCCCTCCGCGTGCCGGTTGGCGCACTCCATCTTCTGGAAGTTACGCGGCCGCTTGTAGTGGTCCAGGATGACTTGCTGGTAGAGCTCACGCAGGTCCGACATTAGGCAAACACCTCTATGGTCTTGTGGATCCCCTTGGCCAGGGCGTCCAGGTCCGCGCGTGTGTTGTAGAACGCCAGCGACGCCCGGGCGATGGCCGGCACCCCGAACCGCTTCATGACCGGCATGGCGCAGTGGTGTCCCGCCCGGATCGCAACCCCTTCCAGGTCCAGGATCGTGCCGATATCGTGGGCGTGGACCCCGTCCAGGAGGAAGGAGAGGACCCCCGCCTTCTCCTTGGCCGTCCCGATCAGGCGCAGCCCGGGAATGGCCGCGAGGAGCTCCGTCCCGTAGTCCAGAAGCTCCGACTCGTAGGCCGCGATCTGCTGCATGCCGATCTTCTCGACATATTCGATGGCGGCGGCCAACCCGATGGTGCCGGCGATGTTGGGCGTCCCCGCCTCGAACTTGTGGGGCAGCGTGTTGTAGACCGTCTTCTCGAAGCTCACGGCGCTGATCATGTCCCCGCCGCCCTGGTAGGGCGGCATGGATTCGAGCAGCTCCGCCTTGCCGTAGAGCACCCCGATGCCGGTCGGGCCGAAGAGCTTGTGCCCCGAAAAGACGTAGAAGTCGCAGTCCAGCGCGCGGACATCCACCGGCGTGTGCGGGATGGCCTGCGCCCCGTCCACCAGGACGGGGATGCCCCGCCGGTGCGCCAGGCCGATGATGTCGGAGATCGGGTTGACCGTGCCCAGGACGTTGGAGTTGGAGACCTGCACCACCGACACGAACTTGGTCCGGTCGGAGAGCAGCCGCTCGTACTCGTCCATCACAAGCTCCCCGGCATCGTTCATGGGGATGACCTTGAGGCTCGCCCGCTTCTCCTCGCAGATCATCTGCCAGGGCACGATGTTGGAGTGGTGCTCCATGGCCGAGACGATGACCTCGTCGCCCGCCCGCAGGTGCTTCCGGCCGTAGCTCTGGGCCACCAGATTGATCCCCTCGGTGGTCCCGCGGGTGAAGATGATCTCCCGATCGTGCGACGCGTTCAGGAACTGCCGCACGCGGGTGCGCCCGCTCTCGTACGCCTGGGTCGCCACCTGGCTGAGGAAGTGGACCCCCCGGTGCACGTTGGAATTCTCCTCGGTGTAGTAGCGCATCAGGGTGTCCAGGACCGCCTGCGGCTTCTGGGTGGTGGCGGCGTTGTCCAGGTACACCAGCGGCTTCCCGTGGACCTTCGTCCACAGAATGGGGAAGTCCTCGCGGATCTTCTCGGCCCCGAATCCGACCAGACACTCCTGACAGGGCTCTTCCGACGTCCGGCACACCGCGTGCTTCATCACATCTCCTCCAGCAGGTTCCCCTGCGGCATCCAGCGTCGCACCAGCTCCTCCAGGTGGCGCCGGACCGGCTCGACCTTCATGCGCTGCAACATCTCGCCGGCGAAGGCAAAGAGAAGCAGCGCCTTGGCCGAGGCCTCTGGAATCCCGCGGGCGCGCAGGTAGAAGATGGCGTCGTCATCGATCTGCCCCACCGTCGCCCCGTGGGTGCACTTCACATCGTCGGCATAGATCTCCAGCTGCGGCTTGGTATCGATCTGCGCCTCCTCGGAGAGGAGCAGGTTCATGTTGGTCTGCTTGGCATCCGTCTTCTGGGCATCCTTGTGGACGATGATCCGGCCGTGAAATACCCCGTGGGCCTGGTCGTCCAGGATCCCTTTGTAGAACTGTCGGCTGGCGCAGCGGGGGCTCAGGTGCTCCACCCGCATGTAGTTGTCCATGTGCTGCCGGCCCTTGGCCATGAACAGGCCGTTGATCAGGCACTCCCCCCCCTCGCCGGCCAGGACGGGGTGGATGTTTCGGCGCACCAGGGCCCCGCCCAGGAGCAGGGTGTGCGAGGTGACGCTGCTCGACCGCCCCTGCTGGCTCCGCAGGGTGCACACCGTATACGCCTGCGGATTCTCCCGCTCGATCAGATAGTGCTGGAGGATGCTCCCGTCGCCTGCGACCATCTCGGTGAGCCCGTTCGAGAACGCGACTCCGTCCCCGAGCGAGACGTAGTCCTCCACGACGGCCGCCTGGCTGTTCTCGCCCGCCACGATCAGCGTCCGCGGATGCGTCGCCATAGGCTCGGCGCCCGGGACGGAGACGTACAGGATGTGAATCGGCTCCACGAGCACCGCGCCTCGCGAAATCTGGATGAACGCCCCGTCTTCCATCAGCGCGGTGTTCAGGGCCGAGAAACTATCCCGCTGGATGTCGGCGTATCGGGCGAGGTGCCCTTCAAGCGCGGCGCGATCGGCGGTGATGGCCTGCGCCAGGCTCTGCACCCGCACTCCCCGCGGGAGGCCGGCCAGCGCCGAGAGCCCGGGCGCGTACCGGCCGTTCACGAACACCACGCGCGGAGCGGCGAGCCCCGCGAACGCGAACGGCTCGAGGGCGCCGGCGTCCACCTGGCGGACCGGCGCGTCGGCCGGACGGAAGAGCGTCTGGGCGACGGGGCCAACGTTGGTGAAGCGCCAGTCCTCGTCATGGGTGGTCGGAAAGCCGAGCGCGGCAAACCTATCCATCGCCTCCCGGCGCACCGGCAGGAGCCACTCCTGACCGGAGGATTTCGCCCTGGTCTCAACCTGCGCGAACTGGTCGAGATACCGCTCGACCGACTCCCTCTTGCTGTCCACTAACTCTATCGTCGCCATGCCTGTTCACCCTTCCGTCTATCCGGATGCTGAAAGAACTGTCTTAGTTCAGGCTGCTCAAAAAGGTCCAGACGCAAGGCGGCGCGCGATGCGAGGTGCGAGACGTACTTACGCGTACGTCGCAGCGCCGCGCGAGCACGCCAACGCCGCAGATGGGCCTTTTTCAGCAGCCTGCTAGCGGACCGCCTCTTCCAGCCCGACGTAGCCGCTGGCCTCCAGCTCCAGGGCCAGCCCCTTGCCGCCGGACTTGACGATTCGCCCGTCCACCAGCACGTGGACGAAGTCGGGGACGATGTAATCGAGGAGCCGCTGGTAGTGGGTCACCACCAGGACGGCGCGCTCCGGGCTGCGCAGGGCGTTGACCCCACCGGCGACGATCTTCAGCGCGTCGATGTCCAGACCCGAGTC
>JAPLLC010000204.1 GCA_026387775.1 Candidatus Methylomirabilota bacterium
CGCAGGAAGCCAAGATACCAGGCGGTCAGCCAATCGCCGAAGAAGAGCGCCACGCCTGCGCCGAGGGCCAGAAATGGCCCAAAGGGAATGTGCTCCCGCCGGCGCAGCCGCCCGAGCCCGATCAGGGCCAGCCCGATCGCCGATCCGCTGAGGCAACCGACCAGGATCGTGACGACCACGCCACGCCAGCCAAGAAAGGCGCCCACCATGGCGATGAGATTGAGGTCCCCTTCGCCCATCGCGTCCTGCCCGTAGAACGCGCTGCCATAGAAGAGAACAAGGTAGAGAAAGCCGGCGCCGGCCAGGGCCCCGATGATCCGGTCCAGAAGCGGAGGCTCCCCCAGGACCAGGCCTGCCAGGATGCCCAGCGGGATTCCGGGGAGCGTGATGATGTTGGGGATGATCTGATGATCGAGATCGATGAACGTGATCACCGTCAGCGCGGCGACGAACACGAGCAGGGTGGCGGCGAGGGGCGTCACGCCAAATCGAAACACGGTTGCCGCGAAGAGGAGGGCCGTGAGGCTCTCGACCAGGGGATACCGCCAGGCGATGGGGTGCCCACAGGCGCGACAGCGACCGCGGAGGATGAGGAAGCTCAGGACCGGGATGTTATCCCACGGGCGGATGGCGATCTGGCATGCCGGGCAGCGGGAGCCGGGAAAAACGATGCTCTCTTCTCTCGGGAGCCGGTAGATGCAGACATTCAGAAAGCTGCCGACGATGCTGCCGAAGAGGAACGCAGCGAGAAGAATCATGGGAGATCATTCCTTGTCTGTGGCATCAGCCGCGCGCCGACTGTTGAGTTCAGCGGTTGGGGCGAGGAAAGGAAAGAATGACCTTCGCTCATTGTGGCCTGCCCGGGGAGAGCCCGGCGTGGGGGGCGTCTTGGCCCGACTGCTGCGAGACGAAATCCGGAGCGGGCTTTTGCTTCATCTCCTCCAGAAGCTTCTTGATCTCGCGCCGGGCGATCTCGTTGACGGCTTCATTCTCGGAGCGTGCGAGCAATTGCCGCCAGAGTTCAAGGGCGGTCTCGACGTGTCCGGTCTTTGCCTGGAGGCGGATCAGGAAGCGAGGGATATAGTGGGGACGGCCCGGAAGGCGGTCCGTGATGTTCCACCAGCGCAGAGCCTGCTCGTAATCGCGCAGCTCCAGGAAATAGAGACGACCCAGGTCGTGAGGAATCTGCCAGGCAGTGGGGTTGGCGGCGAACCCCTTCTCATAGATGGCAATGGCGTTGGGGTACTGTTTTGCGATCACGAGGAACAGTCCTCCATACAGGTAGGCATCCAGGAAGTGCGAGTCCAGGGATGTGGTCATGTCCGCCAACTGGTAGAGCTGGGGGAACCGCTCCTGATGCTCCATCCGGCCGCCGAAGTACTGTACGGTTCGAATCCAGGTAAGGTCGGCCGCCAGCCCCGTGAAACCCAGCAGCGCCGGCCGCAGGATCTCCGCGCGAGGAAAGAAGATCGGCTCGAGCCGCTTCGCCCCGTCGCCCGAACGTCCTTCAAGCCATCGCGCCGTTACAAAGGCGCCCGTCAACGCCAAGAAAGCGAACGCCAATGCCGCCGCCTGGGTCCGGCGCACCGGAGGGATCCACGATGTCGGATGGCGCATGACGCTATCCTGGCTCATCGGAAGTCGCGCCGCTGAAACACGGCAATCGCCACCCCCAGGACCGCGCCCGCATACAGGAGTCCGTACACCGCCGTCAGCGCAAGCGTCCCGGGGGCGAGCGACAGATCATTGACCACGGCGCTGCTCAGATTGAAACGAGCCAGATTTGGCAGGAGGTAATAGAGCACGGTCATCGTTGCCTTGAGCGACGGACCGCCGAACTGGGAGGCAAACTGCATGAGGTCCGCGCTCAACCGACCGATGACAAAGATCAGCAGGGTGTAGATCGCGCTGAGCGTCGGGGTGGAAAAGGTCGAGAAGAGGATCGCGAATGCCGTCAGGATGAGGAGCTCCACGAGGCTGAATCCGACGGCCAGCAGGATCCGAGGCGTCCAGTGATCCTCCAGGGCCCAGGCGAGGATGATGAGGCCTATCGCCATCACCCCGATGTTGACCGCCAGAGTGAGTCCCAGTCCCAGGAACTTCCCCGCCAGGAATTCGGCTCGTCGCACCGGCTTGGACAGCAGGGAGTAGATGGTCCGCCGCTCGATCTCGCGCGAGACCAGATTGGTTCCGATGAAGACGCCGATGAAGACGCCGAACATCGTGATGCAGGCGAGCCCCAGGTCCTTCGCGATCCGACCCTCTCCCCCGACGCTCAAAGTGACCAGCACGGCCGAGCTGCCGATCATGGCCAGGGCGAACACGAGGATGCTGTACAGGATCTTGTCGCGGACAGCCTCGATAAAGGCCATCTCGGCGATCGTCAGGATCCGACTCACGGCGCGACCTCCCGGGTGGCCTCCAAGAAGATCTCTTCCAAGCTGCGGCGATGCGGGACCACCGATAGGACGCGGCTCTTCGCTCCAACCAGGATGGCGAGGGCGGTTTCCAGCTCAGTTTCTCCCCGCAGCCGAAACATCACCCGACCCTTCTGGACGAGGGCGGGCGAGAGGGCCAATCGCTCCACCTCGGACAGCGCCGCCGGTGGAACGGAGGTGACGGTGATCTCGATCGACTCCAGCTCCTCGCCCAGCAGTTCGTGGATCGGGCCCGATTTCACCAGGCGCCCGCCCACCAGGATGCCGACCCGGTCGCAGATCATCTCCACATCGGGCAGGATGTGGGTGCTGAAGAAGACCGTCCGGCCCGCCGCGCGCTGACGGAGGATGAGGTCCCGGACCTCTTTCCGTCCGATCGGATCCAGGCCGGACATCGGTTCGTCCAAGATCAGAAGCTTCGGGTCGCCGAGCAGCGCCTGGGCGAGCCCCAGCCGCTGGACCATCCCCTTCGAGAACTTTCGGATCTGCTGGCGCGCGGCGCGACCCAGCCCCACCTCGTCCAGGAGGGCGGGGACCTGATCGCGAAGCCGCCCCCGTGGGATCCCGAGCAGCCGCCCGCAGTAAGTCAGGAATTCTTCTCCGGTGAGATGCTCGTAAAACGAAGGGTTCTCGGGCAGGAAGCCAATCTGTCGGCGGGAGATCGGGTTTCCTATCGGGCACCCGAGGACTTGACCGCTCCCGGCGGTGAATTGGATCAGGCCCAAGAGCAGCTTGATGGTGGTGGACTTTCCCGCCCCGTTGGGTCCCAGGTATCCGTAGGTTTCACCGGCCTGAACCTCCAGAGTCAGGTCGCGCAGGACAGTGACGCGCCGTCCCCAGAAGCCCACGCGATAGTCCTTGCACAACCCCTCGACATGAATGACCGGCTCCATCCGTCCCTCGCGGCTAGTGGTCTAGCGCATTAAACCCAATCGAGGCGTGGATCGTCAAGGAGTATTCTTGCGCTCTTCTCCTGACCGCGTGCTTGCTCGGGAGACGCGAGACTACGATCCGGACCCGTCGAGAGCGGCTGTCAGCTCCTCGACTGCCCTGAGAGCATCCGGGTTCAAGGGCTCGAGGCGCAAGGCCCAACGATAGGACTGAAGGGCCATGGCGTTCTTCCCCTGGAGACGGTAGAGCCTCCCGAGCTCCAGATGCGGGTCCGGTTTCATCGGATCCTTGAGGGCCGCCGTCTGCAGGGCTGCCGCGGCCTCGTCGAGCCGTCTCATCGCCAGAAGGGCCAGCCCCGACCGGTAGTGATAGAAGGGATCGTCCGGATCGATCGTTATGGCTCGCCGGAAGGCATCGAGACCTTCCCCGTGCCGTCCGAGACCCTGATAAGCGAGTCCCAGGCTGGCCCAGAGACGCGGGTTCCCTGGGGCGATCGCGACGGCAGCGAGAGAGAGGGGGATGGCTTCCGCGAACCGCTCTCGCTCCCGGTAGAAATCCCCCAATTGGGCGAGGAGTTGGGGGTCCTTCGGTCGCAACAACTGGGCCTTTCGGAGCTGTTCCTCCGCGAGGTCCATCATGCCTTGCGCTTTGTAGAGTCGGCCGAGGGCCTCGTGTGCTTCCGCCATGTCGGGGGTGACCCGTAGCGCCGCCTTGAAGTCGCTCTCGGCCTTGAGGACGGATCCCAGCGCGAAATACGCGCGTCCGCGGTGCAGGAAGGCCATCGCATCTCGGGGGGCAAGACGCACGACCTCTTCGAACTGGCGCAGGGCCTCGGCGTGTGAGTCCTTCGCCCACAAGGCCATCCCCAGGTCGTGTCGAAATCCCGCCGAACCTAGCATCCCGTCGGGGACCCCGATGAGGGGTGGAAACTCGTCCCGCTTGAAGGACCGCATCACGCGCGCATTCAGGTCAATCGTTTCCACGAAAAGACTCTCGGGCGCCGAGAACTCCAGGAAGGGAAGGTCATCGGTGTTCAGCAGGGCGTACTGGCTGTACCGGGCGGCATCTTCCTCTGCCAGGGCGAAATCCGCCAGGAGGGCCAGGGGGGAGCGGATCCCCAGCCTCGTCAGGTCTTCCCTGAGGCCCGGGATGGCATCGTACCTCGCCTGCAACCGCGCATTGTCAAGAACCCAGGGGGTCTTGGAGCCGATGAGAAGGAGGTCGCCGCGGGTCGTATTCCAAATGGTGGTGTGCGGGAACGCGGACCGGAAGGTCTTGACCACCATCTTCAGATCGTCGGGGAACAGGCCGTAAGCATGGATCCATTGACAGACGATTCCCTTGGGGGCGAGCCGCTGGGCGGCCAGCTCGTAAAAGTCCAGGGAAAAGAGGTTTCCGATACCCCGCATCCAGGGGTTCGACGGCTCGGAGATGATCACGTCGTATCCCCCGTCAGAGGCGAGGAGGAAATTCCGTCCGTCCGCGATGGCCAGATGGGCTTTCGGGTTCTTCAGGATCCCCCGATTCTCTTTCGTGAAGAACTCGGCAGCCTCGACGACCGCAGGCTCGATCTCGATGACGTCAATCCGCTCGGTCGGGTAGAGGGCCACCGCCCCCGCCGTCACGCCGCTTCCCATGCCGATGACCAGTACGCGCTTGGCATCGGGATGGACAAGCAACGGGAGGTGTCCAAGCATGAGCTGCGTGTGCATGTCCCGGGTGTTGCTGGCGTCCGTCTTGCCGTTGACCCGCAGATACAGCAGTTCCCCTTGCCGATGGACGGACACGGTCGCGCCAAGCCCATCCTTGTAATACAGGAGGCGGTCGGTGGACACCTTCGCCCGGAATCCGGCTTTGCCCAGGCTGCCGAAGTAGTTCCGCCCGTAGATGGCGACGCCGCTGCTCATGACGGTTGCGTCCCAGGCGGGGGCGAGAAACAGCGCGGTCAGCGCAAGAATCGGGGTGAGGATCGCCGCGCCCCGCCGCCACCCGGCCCAGCGCGGTGTAACGAAGAGCGCCAGGGCCAGGCAGAGATTCAACGACACTGCGAGCGTGAGCGTGGACCGAAGGCCCCACACGGGAATCAGGAAGAAGCCGGCCACGACCGTGCCGGCGATGGCGCCGCCGGTGTTGACGAAGTAGATCCGCCCGACATCGCGTCCCACCCGGCTCATCTCCGTGGTGGCGATCTGGATGGCGCATGGGAACGTCGCCCCCATGAAGAGTGTCGGAACGAACATGGCCAGGGCACTGATGAAGAACTGGATCGTTTTCACGAACCCTGGGGACTGCGAAAACTGGAAGACTCGCAGGAACAGCTCGGGCATCCTGTCGAAGAACGGCGTCACGAGGAGGGCGCTGAGGCCGATTCCAAGCTGCAGGCAGCCAAAGAAGACGGGGGTGATCCGGAGGCGTCTCGAGAGGCGCGCGTAGAGGTAGCTTCCCAAGGCCAGCCCCGAGAGGAACGTCACGAGCATGGTACTGAACGCATAGGTGGATCCCCCGATGACCAGGGCGAGAGCCCGAGTCCAGGCGACCTCGTACATCATGGAAGCGGCGCCGGATATCCCCAGGCCCACGACGGTCAGCCACACGGCTGCGGCGGACCGTCGGTCGGACGGAAGAGCCGGACCGGCCGGCTCGGGAGAGTCCGCAGCGGCAGCCTCGGAACGGGAGGCCGACGCCTCGCCCGCGAGTTGCCGCAGGTGCCGATCAAAGATGATCGCCAGGATGCCGATGCCCACATTCGCGATCGCGGCCAGCAAGAGCGTCGTTCTGACGCCGAGTGTCGGTATCAGATGGAAGCCGGCAGCATAGGTTCCCAGGACCGCACCGAACGTATTCAGGGCGTATAATCGACCCACCTGCCCCCCCAGGACATTCATCGAGCGAACAAAGAACCGGCTGAGAACCGGCAGCGTCGCTCCCATGAGGGTAGTGGGGATCAGGAGGATCAGGAAGACGAGCAGGAACTGGAGCAGGCTGAAGGCGAAGAAGGACAGCCCGAACGTCCGGTGGAGGGGGATGTAGATGTCTTCGGCCCGCGAAAAAAGGAACGGGGTGATGAGTGCGTAGATTCCGATCCCGACCTCGAGGAATCCGTAGAGTCGAAGGGGGTGGGCGTTTCGGTCGGCAATCCCTCCGAACAGGTAACTCCCTACGCCCAAGCCGGCCATGAAGGCGGCCAGGACGGTGGTGATGGCGAAGACGGTATGACCGAAGACTAGGCCGAGAATCCGGGTCCAGAGGACCTCATAGATCAAGCCGGTCGTTCCCGAGAAGAAGAAGCAAAGCGTGACGGCGGTAAAGATCTGCTTCGTCTCCTTCTCGACTCCAAAGATCGAATCGACCTCTCGCTCCATATCCAACTCTTTCGTGAGGTGTCATAGCCGAAAAAAAATGAAGAGGGCAGGCGGGAATCCCACGCCTGCCCTCATTCACTGTGTCAGCCCGAGGTGCATCAATCAGACTAGCAGACTAAGCCTTCCCCTGGTACGAACCGTAGATGCTCGAGTATCCGACCGAGCCATCGACCCCGGTATCGGGGGTCATGATCGGCACCGTGGCAGAACAGGTCCCCTTGGCCGTCGGGCCGTTGCTGCAGACCCCCATCTCGCCCTGAGCCGCAGGGGTTGTGGTGAGGGCGTAGGCAGCCGAGTAAGTCCAGGGGCCAGCCCACGGATCGGTGTCCGGGACGTTGGCGTAGCCGGCGACCCTTAGCTCCCCCGTCGTTCCGGGGTTCTTGTTCTTGTCGTTCGAATAGACGATGCCCTGGGTCACGGCCGTCTTGGTGTCGGAGGCCGCGCGGGCATACTTCGACTTCTTCTGCGCCGAGAGCAGGTTCGGGATGGCGATGGCCGCCAGGATGCCGATGATCGCCACGACGATCAACAACTCGATCAGGGTGAAGCCTTTGGACTTCTTCATCAGCAACTTACGCATGAGAGATCCTCCTTCCGGTTCTGAGTTAACTGCCATTCCTTTCGACCCAATCCCCAGCTTGAACCTCGGACGATCTTACCTTGTTGCAGAAGTGGTGCCAGCACCAGAATTTCATCTCACTCCGGCCGTGATTCATTCCCGGCACTGAAAAATCAGCAAGATAAGAGTTATACGGTGGATGGATGTATCCGAGATTTCGCGTGGGAGACAGCATTCCGATGCCAAAGGGTGAAAATCATTTTCCTTGCTGACACTATTTGTCACCCTCATGGGAGGCATGCTCCGTTTTCAACGGAAGGGAAGTCCTGCAGGAACCAGCCTTCTTTCCTGAACCGGAGCACCGTCTGGACGCATCGACCGATTCGGTCTCCGCCCTGCTCCCCCTCCACTTCGTACTGGAGGGTGGCATTCCGCTCGTCCCCGCTCAAGGCCCGAACCCACGCCACGAGCATTCGACGGGGGAGTTCGCGCTCTGCCCCCGCGAACCTGGTGGCACCGGTGGTGGGGCCGCGTCGCTCGGGAAGGAGAAATCGCTCGGCTTGGGGCAGGCCGCGTTCGCTCCGGGCGTCCCAAAAACTCATCACGGCGGCCTCCGGCGATGTCTGGCCGGGATGTCTTTCGGTGGCGCAGATCCCGCGAAGGTCTGGTTGGGCGAGCGATCGAGCGCGATCGAGCGTCGTCTGCCGCTGGGCGGAATCGCCGACGCCTGCGTAACGTTCGGCGGCGATGCGGCTTATCCGCGCCAGCAGGTACCGATCTCCCGGGGCGAGACACCGGGCCTCGGGATGCAGGACGCGTTCGGGCGTAAAGATCGAGAGGGCGCGCTCGTAGGCGCTGAGGGTCTCCGTCGGAGTGCCGACCCGCGCCGTCGCCTCGATCAGACCAGCGTGGTATCCGAGGTGCGCCATCGGCGCCTGTTCGACGGCGCGCCGGAAGGCGGTCTGGGCGATCTGCCAGCGCCCGCCGATGAGGGCGATTTCCCCTGTCAGGGCATGGCCGCCGGGGTTCTGGGGAGCGATCCGAATCGTGCGCTGGGATACCTCGATCGCTTCCTGGGGGTCTCCGGAACGGAGCTGCGTCCATGCCAGCCAGTAGTACGCAGGAAAACCCAACGGATTCAGCCGTCGGGACTGGTCGAGGCTCTGCCGGGCGCCGCGGAGATTCCCGGCGGCCAGGTCGCCGCGCCCCCAGGCGACGAGCGACGTGGCGTAGTAACGGGTCAGGGCGAGGGCGGCGGCGACGAGCAGGACCAGGATCAAGAGCGTCCGAGGCAGCGGGATGTCGATGCCACGCGGTCGCGCCATCCAAAGGCGGGGGAGGCGCGCCGAGGCTATTCCCAGGATCGTCGCGGCGAACAGCGCGATCGCAGGGAAGCTCCAATCCAGATCGATCGCGCTGTGGAGCGCGAAGGCGGTCACCGCCCCGGCCAGCGCCGCCTGCCTGCCCCGCGCGGGGTCGCCTTGAGGGAGGCGCCGGGCCGCGAGGGCAATCCGTCCGAGAAAGAGGATCAGGCTTCCCGTCACGAGAATTCCGGCTGCCAAGCCGTATTCTGCGGCGATCTCCAGATAGAGGTTGTGCGGGTTCTCGCCGCTGATGTAGGGGAGTCGCTGATAGTGGGTGAGGGCTATCGGGAATGCCCCGGGGCCGACGCCTGTCCAGGGGTGGTCCCGGACCATGGCCCAGGTCCAGCGCAGGATGTGGAGACGCCACTGGCTGGAAGTATCGGGGGTCCCACCGTCCCCCGGCCAGAGCAGGGGAAGCAGAGCGCTCAGCCGCCATCCCAGGAGAGCCAATCCTCCCAGGACGGCCAGTGCCGCCACGATGCCCCAGAGCGGCCGCCGCGGCCACCAGCGCTCGCGTCGAACCAGGGCCCAGAGGAGGAGGCCGACCGCCGCGGCGAGCAGAACGCCCCGCGACCGCGTGAGGTAGAGGCCGAGCAGGGACACCGCACAGCCCAGGAGGGCCCCGCAGCGCTCGAGCCGGCCCCGATCCGGGGTGAGCGTGGCCAGCGCGGCAAAGCCGGCGAGGAGGAGAAAGCCGCCCATCGCGTTCGGATACCCGAAGGGGCCGATGAGGACGCTGGCATAGAACCCCCCATCGTTTCCCCGGACCCACCACAGCATGGCGAGACCGGCGACCGCGAGCCCCGAGACCCAGATCGTATCGAGGAGCGCGCGCTCAGCCCAGGAGATCTGTAGGACGGCCCGCGCCGCCACGCTGCTAGCCACGAGGTATGCCAAGAGCAAGAGGATGCCCTGGACTGTTCGATCGGGATAGATCGTGAAGATGGCCGAGAGTCCGACCAGGATTCCCCCCAGGAGAAGCAGGGGCGGAAGACGCAAAGGCGAGTCGGAGCCCCGGCGCAGCAGCCCCGCCGCCCCTGCCAGGGCGAGCAAGAGAACCAGGCCGGCCTGCCCGGCGGGCGATCGGCCCCCGGTGGCCCACGGAAGAGCGATCAGCGTGCCGGCCAGCACGAGGACCGCGAGGACGAGGGGCCGTTGGGGGTCAGACGGTACCATGAGCCCGGTCGCGAATCTCCCGGTCGAGGCCGTACTTTCGCGCTCGGTACCGGAAGGAGCGGAAGTTGATGCCCAGGAGCTCGGCCGCTTTCGTCTGGACCCATCCCGCCTTCTCCAGGGCATCCCGCATCAGGGCCTGCTCCGTTTCCGCGACTACCTTTTCCAGGTCGAGTCCTCCGGGAGGCACCTGCCAGATCGGGACGGCTGGTGGGGCTGGGGCTCCCCGCTGCGGCAGGTTGGGCGGAAGGTTCTCCGCCCGCACCTCGTCGCTCGTCGCCAGGGCCACGGCCCGCTCCATCACATTTTCCAGCTCTCGCACGTTGCCTGGCCAGGTATGGACCAGGAGGGCGTCCATGGCCTCGGGGGTGATGCACATGGCGTTCCGGCCCGAGCGGGCGGCGAAGAGGGTGAGGAAGCTGGTGGCGAGAAGGGGAATGTCCTCACGGCGCTCGCGCAGCGGCGGCATCTCGATCGAGATGACGTTGAGCCGGTAATAGAGGTCCTCCCGGAAGGCGCCCGTCCGAATAAGCCGGGCCGGCTCCTTGTTGGTGGCCGCGATGATGCGGATGTCGACCTCGATATCGTCCGTGCCCCCGACCCGGCGGAAGATGTGGTCCTGGAGGACGCGGAGGAGTTTCACCTGGAGGCTCGGGCTCATCTCGGCGACCTCGTCGAGGAACACGGTCCCGTCTCGGGCCACCTCCAGCAGCCCGGCCTTGTGGGCGATGGCGCCGGTGAAGGATCCCTTCACATGGCCGAAGAGCTCGCTCTCCAAGAGGTCTTCAGGAATGGCGCCGCAGTTGATCGCCACGAAAGATTTTCCGGCGCGCGTGGAGTTGTAATGAATGGTGCGGGCCACCAGCTCCTTGCCTGTGCCGCTCTCTCCCGTGATCAGGACCGAGGAGTCCACCTGAGCCACGCGGCTGATCAACTTGTACAACTCCACCATGCTGGGGCTGCGGCCGATGATCCCGCGCAGCGCCGGTTCCTCGGCAGCAGGCGGAGGAATGGGGCCGGCGTTCTGCCGGCCCCCCGCCTCCGCCAGGGCGCGACGGATGACCAGCCTGATCTCGTCCACCTTGAAGGGCTTGGTGAGGTAATCGAAGGCCCCCTGCTTCATGGCCTGGATGGCGGAGTCCGACTCCGCATAGGCGGTCACCATGATCACCGGCATGGTGAGTGCGCGCTCGCGGAGGGCGGACAAGAGGCCGACCCCGTCCAGCCCCGGCATCTTGATGTCGGAGATCACAAGATCCAGTTCGTGACTGGTGGCCTGGGCCAAGCCGGCCGTCCCGTCAGCAGCGGTGAGGACCTCGTGTCCCTCTTTCTCCAGCAGGATGCGCAAGAGATCGCGCATTCCCGGCTCGTCGTCCACCACAAGGATTCGGCTCACGAAACACCTCGAGAAAATGCGATGGTCAACTCACGGCGGCGGCGGCCTTCGCCCGCCGCAGTCGGATGCGGAAGGTGCTCCCGATGTCGATCTGACTTTCGACCTCGATGGTTCCGCCCATACTCTCCAAGATCTTGCGGGCGATGACCAGGCCCAGTCCGGTTCCCGAGGGGCGTGTGGTGAAGAACGGGTCGAAGAGCCGCCCCAGTCCCTCCGGGGAGATGCCGCGCCCCGTGTCCCGGAAGGCGATCACCACCCATTCGACCGACGCCGACTCGTCCGGGTGTCCGTGCGTCGGTTGGGGTTCGGACGGACGATCGGACCGCTCTGGCTCGATGGCGACGGTCAAGCGACCGCCATCCGGCATCGCCTGGATCGCGTTGAGACAGAGATTCCAGACGACTTGCCGAAGCTGATCGGCGTCGGCCAGCACGGAGGTGCCGGGCACGCGTTCCGTCACCTCCCACGCCGTGCGCGGATGACGCTCCCCGCTTCGATCCAGAAGGCGAAGGGTCTCCTCCAGCAGCGGCCGGACCGCGCAGGGGCGAAACAGCAGCGACTGGGGCTTGGCGAAATCCAGGAACTGGCCGGTGATGAGTTTCAGGCGGTGCGCCTCGCCCAAGACGATCTCGATGAGCTCCCGGTTCGGCCCCTCCAGGCTGAGGTCCTCGCGGAGGACTTCCACGGCGCCGCTGATCGCCGCCAGGGGGTTTCGGACCTCGTGGGCGATGTGCGCCGCCAGCTGGCCCAGCGCCGCCAGTCGGTCGGCCCGACGCAATTGGTCCTCCACGCGCTTGCGCTCGGTGAGATCCTGGAAGATTGCCACCAGGCCTGCCGCCTCGCCGTCGGCCCCCCGCAAGGGCGAGCAGGAGACTCCCACGGGGATCGGGGGCCCATCCTGTCGATCGACCGTGATCTCCAGCACGGGGTTGGCCAGCGGGGCGTTGGGATTGGCGAAGAACTCGTCCAGGGCCGGACAGGCCACAAACGGAGTCTCTCGCCACGAATGGTCCCGCAGCGCGGCGAAGGGGTAGCCGGTGATCCGCTCGGCCGCTTCGTTGAAGGACACCACGCGGCCGGCGAGATCGAGGGTCATGAGACCACTGCTGATGTTGGCGACGATGGCCCGGTGCAGCGTCTGGAGATTCCGAAGATCCAGGCCGCGCCGTTCCAGCTCTTGCCCGGCCTGTCGGAGCCGGTGAGCCAGATGGCCGCTCAGGATGGCGACTGCCAGGAAGGCCACCGCGTGAATCAGGACCTGGTACACGGCGTACCCCGTGGACCGCAACGGGGCGAGTCCGCCTGCGAACTCCGCCGGTCGGACCACCTGGGTCCACTCCGCCAGGACCAGGAAGGCATACAGGAGGCCGCTCAGGATGCCGACCACCAGACCGCCTCGGCGCTCCAGCACGCTGGCGGAGGCAAAGACCACGAAGATGTACATGAAGGGGAAGACGGAATCGAGGCCACCCGTGAGATGCACCAGGAGGCTGACCAGGGCGAGATCGAGCGCGATCTGCACCAGACCCTGCCAGTAGAGTCGCCACTGGCTGCGCAGGGACAGGGCGTAAACCAGCGAGAGGGCGAAGGTGAGACCCAGGAGACCGTACAGGGGGGGCGTGCGGAAGGGGAGGCGCTCGTGCAGATCGAGGATCACGGCCGAGCCCAGGAGCGCCGACGCCAGCAGAAGGCGCACGCCGACGAACCACTTCAGCTTGACAAGGATGCCGGCAGGGGCCTCGGACGCGCGCCCTCGTTCATCCGGTGTGGGCACTGATACTCCCGGAAAGGAAACGGGGGCCGCGCCGCGCGGCCCCCGCAGGGTGCCAGGCCCGGTCGTCTTAATTTCCGACGACCGTCACGAGCTTGAAGATCGGGAGGTACATGGCGATGACCACGCCGCCGATGACGATCCCGAGGAAGACCATGAGCATGGGCTCCAAGAGGGCGGTGAGGTTCGCCACAGCCGTATCCACCTCTTCATCGTAGAAGTCCGCGATCTTCCCCAGCATCGTGTCCAGGGCGCCCGTCTGCTCTCCGACGGAGATCATCTGCACGACCATGGGAGGGAAGACTTTGGATTCCCGGAGCGGATCCGCGATCGTCTTGCCTTCCGAGATGGCGGCGCGCGTGCGGAGGACCGCCATCTCCACGATCTTGTTGCCCGCGGTCCGGGCCGTGATATCCAATCCGTCGAGGATGGCCACGCCGCTGCTGATGAGGGTGCCCAGGGTCCGGGTGAACTTGGCCACCGCCACCTTGCGGATGAGGATGCCGAAGACCGGAGTCTTCAGCATGAAGGCGTCAATGGCTGTGTTCCCCGCAGTGGTCTTGTACCATGCCTTGAGAGCGAAAATGGCAGCCACGATCACGCCCGCCCCGAGGAGGAAATACTTCTGCATGAGTCGCGACGCCTCGAGGATGATCACGGTGGGCAGCGGGAGGGTGGCGCCAAACCCCTCGAACATGGCCTTGAAAGTGGGGATGACGAAGATCAGGAGGAAAACCACGACCACAAGCGCCACCGTGATGATGGTGGAGGGGTAGATCATGGCCGACTTGACCTTCTTCTTCAAGCCCATGGATTTTTCCATGTACTGGGCCAGCCGGTTCAGGATCGTATCGAGGATTCCACCCGTCTCCCCCGCCTCGACCATGTTGGCGTACAGAGAAGTAAAGACCTTCGGATGCGCCTTCAGGGCAGCGGCGAAGGTCGCGCCACTCTCCACGGCGCCCCGGATCTCGATCAGGGCCTTCTTGAATACCTTGTTCTCCTCCTGGGTTGACAGGATCTCGAGACATTGCACCAGCGGGAGCCCGGCGTCGATCATGGTGGCGAATTGCCGAGTGAAGATCACGATGTCCTTCTCCGTGACCCCCCCGCCAAATCCCGGGATGGGGAGCTCTCTGGACTTGCCGCGCACCACGGTGGCGATGACCTGCTGGGACCGGAGCCGCGCCACCACGGCCTCTCGATTGGCCGCCTCCATCTCCCCGGTGATGGTCTGGCCCCCCCGGGTGCGTCCGGTGTAGACGAAGACCGCCATAGGTGCTTCCTCCGTTAGCGACGCGGTGTCTGGCCTTGAGTCCGCTGAATCATCTGCATGAGCTCGTCCGGCATGGTCGAGGCGCCCAGCGCTTGTTCCATGGTGATCGACCGGCGGAGGTAGTGGGCGAGGAGAGCCTCGTTCATGGTCTGCATGCCCGAGCGCTCCTTGCCAGCCTGCATCATACCATAGATCTGGTGCAGTTTATCCTCGCGGATCAGATTGCGGATGGCCGGGTTGGGGATCATGATCTCCAGCACCATGACGCGCCCCTGACCGGTGGCCCGCGGCAACAGCATCTGGCACAGGACGGCCTCCAGGGTGAAGGACAACTGCGCCCGGATCTGCGGCTGCTGGTGGGGAGAGAACACATCGATGATCCGGTTGATCGTCTGGACGGCGGAGTTCGTGTGCAGCGTGCCGAAGGTGAGGTGGCCCGTCTCGGCGATGGTCAGGGCCGCCTCGATCGTCTCGAGGTCGCGCATCTCGCCGATCAGGACCTTGTCGGGGTCCTGGCGGAGGACCGACTTCAGGGCGGCCTTGAACGAGCGGGTGTCCGCGAACAGTTCGCGCTGGTTTACAACACATTTCTTGTGCTGGTGCACGAACTCGATGGGGTCCTCGATCGTGACGATGTGTTCCGCCTTCTCCCGATTGATCTTGTCAACCATGGTGGCCAGGGTGGTCGACTTTCCCGACCCGGTGGGTCCCGTCACCAGGATGAGGCCCTTGGGGCGCTCGCACAGGTCGGCCACGACCTGGGGAAGGCCCAGCTCCTCGAAGGTCATGATCTTGTAAGGGATGGTCCGGATCGCCACGGCCACGGCCCCGCGCTGCATGAAGATGTTGGCGCGGAACCGGCTCAGACCCTTGACCCCGAAAGAGAGGTCCAGCTCCCATTGCTCCTCGAACTTCTGCTTCTGGGCCTCGGTCAGGATGCTGTAGGCCATGCTCTTGGTCTCGGCCGGGCTGAGAGGGTTCGTCCCGACGGGCGACACATGGCCGTGCAGGCGGATCATCGGTGGGATCCCGGTGGTGATATGCAGGTCCGAGGCCCCCTTGTCGGACATTTCCTTGAGCAGTTCGTGAAGGTTTGCCATGGATGGTTTCGCGTCCCGACGCGGCGACTGGAGACAGTTGGGTTAGTGGCCCGTGGTGACCCGCAGGACTTCTTCCACGGTCGTCATGCCCTCGCGGATCTTCTGCAGGCCGGCCTCGCGCAGGGTCAGCATGCCGTTCTTGCGATGCCGTTCTTGCGTCCCAGCTCGCGGAGCTCGATAGAGGATGCGCCCTGCAGGATCGCCTCCTTGATGTTATCCTTGATGAGCATGACCTCGTACAGCGCGACGCGTCCCTTGTAGCCGGTGTCGCTGCAGGTCGCGCACCCCTTGCCCTTGGTGGGCTTGAAGGTCTTGGCATCCTCCGGGCTAAAGCCGACGCTCATCATGGCCTGGGGCGGCACCGCAACGATCTCCTTGCACCCCTGGCAGACGCGCCGGGCCAGCCGCTGGGCCACGATGACGTTGCAGGAGGCGGAGACCAGGAAGGGTTCCACTCCCATGTTCAGGAGGCGGCTGATGGTGCCGGGGGCGTCGTTGGTATGGAGCGTGGACAGGACCAGGTGGCCCGTGAGGGCGGCCTTGACCGCGATCTCGGCCGTCTCGTAGTCGCGGATCTCCCCCACCATGATCACGTCCGGGTCCTGCCGGAGAAAGGAGCGCAGGGCCGCGGCGAAGGTCAGGCCGATCTCGGCCTTGGTTTGCACCTGGTTGATGCCGGGCAGGTTGAACTCCACCGGATCCTCGGCGGTCATGATATTGGTGTCGACCGTGTTGAGGCGGTTCAGCGCCGAGTAGAGCGTGGTGGTCTTCCCGGACCCGGTCGGGCCGGTCACCAGGACCATGCCGAAGGGCATCAAGAGCCCGGTCTCGAAATCGGTCAGTGTCTCGGGACCGAAGCCCAGTTTGGTCATGTCGAGCTGGAGGTTCCCCTTGTCGAGGAGCCGCATGACGACCTTCTCGCCGAAGAGGGTCGGGAGCGTGGAGACCCGGTAGTCCATCTCCTTGTTCGCCATCTTGATCTTGATGCGGCCGTCCTGGGGCAGCCGCCGCTCGGCGATGTCGAGCTGAGCCATGATCTTGATGCGCGAGGTGATGGCGGCCTTCAGCCGGGTCGGGGGCTGCATCACGTCATAGAGCATGCCGTCGACCCGGTAGCGGACGCGGAAGGATTTCTCGTACGGCTCGATATGGATGTCCGACGCCCCCTTCTTGATGGCGTCGGTCAGGATCAGGTTCACCAATTTGACGACCGGGGCGTCCTCGGCGGCCTTGCCTAGTTCGGCGGCGTTGACGCTGTCGTCCTCTTCCCGCAACGCCTCGACGTCCTTGTCGTCGAATCCCTTCATGATGTCCTCGACCAAGCCGGCCGAGTCGTAGTACTTGTTGATGGAGTTCTTGATGGAGGTTTCCGCCGCCACCACCGGCTCCACCTTGAACCCGGTCATGAACTTGATATCGTCGATGGCAAAGATGTTGCTCGGGTCCGCCATGGCGACGGTGAGGACGTTGCCGGTGCGATTGATGGGGATGACCTGGTGCTTCTGGGCGATCTCGGACGGGATGAGCTTGATGACGGTCGCGTCGATCTCGAAGTGCGAGAGGTTGATGGAGGGGACGCCGTACTGGCGGCTGAGAAAAGACGTGATGTCGTCTTCGCTGATGAACCCCAGCTTGACGAGGTTGCCCCCGATCCGCCCGCCTCCCGTCTGCTGCTGCTGGAGGGCCTGATTCAACTGCTCCCGGGTGATCAGGGCAGCCTTCACCAACATATCGCCTAGGCGAACGGCACCAGCGGCCATGGATCTCCTTCGGTGAGCCCCATGGAGGGCAAGGGAAATCGACATCTCATGTTTAGCGATGCTTCGTTGCTTGTCAAGGGAAATATCCCTCTAGGGCAATCCGAGGGGCTGTCGCATCGCGCCGAACGGCGCCCCGCGCCCCGCCCTCAGGCAATGCCTTCGGCAATGGCATGGACCAGCGCTTGCCGGATGGCGTCCATCCGCTCGGGCTCCGTCACCTTGTGGCCGTCCTTTTCGGTGACGTAGAACACGTCCATGGCCTGATCCACCTCGGTGGCGATCTTCGCCAGGCTGACATCCACATCGAGCCCGGACAGGGTGCTCGCGATCACGTAGAGCAGGCCCAGCCGGTCCCGGGCGCGGATGTCGACGACCGTGAACCGATCCGAGACGACGTTGTCGAACTCGACCCGAGTCTGGATCTCGTGGGCTCGCGGCAAGGGCTTGGCCAAGAGGTCGCGCCGACGGGTCTTGATCAGCTCCCGGACGGTTATCTGCCCCGGGATGACGCCGCGCAGATCCTGAGCGAACCGCTGCCAGACCTTCTCGTCCTCGAGGGCGGCCCCCCGACCGTCGCTCACCTGGAAGGCGCGGATCATGACGCCGTCCGCCCGGCTGAAGAGCTGCGCCGATAGGATGTTGATCCCGTGGGCGGTCAGGGTGCCCACGACATTGGAGAACCGCCCGGGCGCCGCCGAGGCGCAGACCAGGACCTCCGAGTAGCCGGCCAGGGGGTACGTCGTCCAGTTTAAGGCCACCGCCTCACCCTGCCGCACCCGCTCGATCAGCTTGAGGTGCTGGGCCACCTTGACGCTGGAGGTGTTGAGCACATAGCGGATGGGCATGAGGTCGAGATGTTGCCCGACCAGTTCGGCGCCGAACTCCCCCCCCAACTCCGCCATCAAGGCCGTCCGGAGGGCCGCGGGTCAGGATGGTATGGGTCTTGATGAAGAGCTCCCAGAGGAGCGTTCCCTTCCAGTCGGTCCACACCTGCGGTCCTACGGCGTTGATGTCCAGATAGGTGAGGAGGTAGAGCATCCTGAGGAGCTCCTCGTTCTCCACCTGCCGGGCGAATTCGATGATCAACCGCTCGTCGTCCAGGTCCCGCCGCTCGGCGATGTGGGCCATACCAAGGTGCTGGGCGACCAGGAACGAGACGGCGGCGATGTCCCCGGCCGGGAGCCCCAAGCGGGCGAGCACCTCTTCGGCGATGGCGACCCCCCGTTCGACGTGGCCGTGCCCCTCCCCCTTGCCGACGTCGTGAAGCAGGACGGCGAGCTTCAGAATCTCGGGCTTCCGGAGTTCCCCCGCGATCCGCCGAAACTCTTGCAGACGCGGATCTTCCGTCTCGTACAGGGCCTCCAGGCAATCCAGGAGGACGAAAGTGTGCTCGTCCACCGTATACCGGTGGTAGGCGTCGAACTGCACCAGACAGGCGATCCGAGCGAACTCCGGGATGTAGGCCGTGAGGACCCCGAGCTGGTGCATCTGGCGCAGCGTCGCGGCGACCCCGCGCGGCGCCCGCAGGATGGCCAGGAAGAATCCCAACACGCGATTCGAGCGTCGGAAGGGGTCGTCGATCAGGTCCAGGTGACTACGGATGGCCTCCTTGGCATCGAGGCTGAGATCGTACCCCATCTCCTGCCGGTACCAGAAGATCTTCAGCAGCCGGACCGGATCGTCCCGGAAGCAGTTCTGCTGGGCGGGGAGGATGTGGATCTGCCGGTTGAGCTCGACGAAATCGTCCCCGATGTCCCGCGCTCGTAACTTCTTCATCACGGCCTCCACCTGGGAGCCGGGCCGCTCGACACATCGGTCGGTGACCCGCTTGGAGAGCTGATGGAGCCCCCCCGCCCGGCGATAGTATTGTTGCATGAACTGCTCGACTCCGTACTTGGGACCGTCGTGGTACCCCAGGTTGTCCGCCACCGGGACCTGGATCTGGAGGCTCAAGACATCGTGCTTGCCTCCCTGGAGGTAGTGAAGCTCGTTTCGAACCCGGAGCAGGAAGTCGAGATCCTGCACGCACTGGGCGACCTCCACGGGCGTGAGCAGGTTCAGCGAGGAGAGATCCGTGACGTCGGCCAGACGGTGACGGGCGCGGGCGATCCAGACGGCCACGTGGAAATCGCGCAGCCCGCCCGGTCCCTCTTTGATGTTCGGCTCCTGCAGATACACCGATCCGCCGAACTTCTGATGCCGTCGATCCTGCTCTTCCAGCTTGTCCGCGATGTACTGCTGGACCCGTCGACCGTGCAGGTTCCGCCACATGCGCTCTTGAAACTCGGCAAACACACCGGAATTTCCGGCGAGAAAGCGGGCCTCCAGCATCGAGGTAAACGCGATATTGTCTGCGTCCATCATGCGGAGCGCGTCGCTGAGCGAGCGGCAGCTGTGCCCGACGGTGAACCCCAGATCCCACAGGAAGTAGAGCACGTGATGCAAGACCGTCGTCACGTATTCATCTGCGCGCCTCGGGTACAGGAACATCACGTCCACGTCGGAGCCGGGGTTCAGCTCTCGCCGGCCGTACCCACCAAGGGCCACGATCGCGCAGCCCTCGGTGTGGTCGCGAACGTCCTGCAGCAACAGCTCTTCCGCCAGCCGGAAGAGCTGCGAGATCACCGCGTCGACGAGATCGGCGTGCAGAGCCACCACTTCCAGTCCGCCGGCGCCGTGGCGGTGGGCGGCCTCGATCTGGGAGCGCTCCTGCTGGATGAACTGCTTGACGCGCGGGAGGAGGGTGTGCCGTAGCGCCTCCCCGTCTTGCGGCGGCGCGGCCAGGGCGTCCGTCTCCAGGGCGCTCCAGAATCGCTGGGCCACCGCGGTGTCTGGTGCGTACGCCACCCCCGGAGAGGGGTCGGGGGACCCCCAACGGAAGAGCCGAGTCAGCGAGCGAACCAGATCGGCCATCCTGCCTCTCGTCGGGAAAGAGTCGTCGGGTTTTCTTGCCCCAACCCGGGATCATGGCCGTCGGGCCGCCCTGGGATGGCGGGCCGGCCCGGGCGTGCGAGCCGGCTCGCGAACTCCATGCGGCTCAGGCATTTCGCAAGCGGAGCCTACCGTTCAGGGACGCGAGTTGCAACACCTAATTGGGCGTCGGGGTGGGGAGGGGCAGCCGCCAAGCGGCGGCTCCGTGGCCATGGATGAGTCCGGGGACACGGAGCGATTCGCCGGATGGTGTGGGTCAGTGGGTGGAGGGAGAACGGTGGCCGAAGAATCCCGAGCCGCCGGCCGAACCGGCGCTCCCAACCAAGCCGAGGGTATAGGCGCTCTCGTCGTGCTGGCTGAGGTCCAGGCCCAGCACTTCATCTTCCTCGTGGACCCTGAGGCCGATGACCGCATCCACGATCTTGAGCAAGAGGAGGCTGCCGACGAAGGCAAAAACCATGGTCACCAGAACGCTGAGCGCCTGCACGAGGAGCTGCCCGGGATTTCCGAAGAAGAGACCGTTCCCCCCTGCGTCGTTGATCGCCTTGCTGGCGAAGAGACCGGTGGCCAGAGCCCCCCAGGTTCCCCCCACGCCGTGTACCCCGACCACGTCCAGCGAGTCGTCGTATCCGAGGCGGGTCTTGAGGTTACAGGCGTGATAGCACAAGATGCCTCCCACCCCGCCGATGACGATCGCCGAGAGCGGGCCGACATAGCCCGAGGCCGGCGTGATCGCCACCAATCCGGCCACGGCGCCGGAGGCCGCCCCGAGGACGGTGGGCTTGCCGCGGGTGAGCCACTCCGTCAGCATCCAGGTGAGGGTGGCCGCGGCCGAGGCGACGTGGGTGGCCACGAATGCGCTGGTCGCCAGCGCGCCGGCGCTGAGGGCGCTGCCGGCGTTGAACCCGAACCAGCCGACCCACAGCATAGCCGCTCCCGTCACGGTCAGAGGCAAGTTATGGGGAGGCATGGGCTCGGTGCCAAACCCCCGCCGCCTGCCGATCATGAGGGCGGCGGCCAAGGCGGAGATACCGGAACTGATATGCACCACCGTGCCTCCGGCAAAATCCAGGGCTCCCAGGTTTCGCAGCCATCCGCCTACCCCCCAGACCCAGTGGGCGAGCGGGTCGTAGATGAAGGTGGTCCAGAGCAACATGAAGACCAGGAAGCCGCTGAACTTGATCCGCTCGGCGACTGCCCCGGTGATGAGGGCGGGCGTGATGACGGCAAACATCATCTGGTAGATCATGAAGGTCTGATGGGGGATGGTGGCGGCATAGTCGGGGTATGGCTGCAACCCGACGCCCCGGAGGCCGGCCCAGGACAGGCTGCCGATCAGGCCGTGGACGTCCGGCCCGAAGGAGACGCTGTATCCCCACAAGACCCACTGGATACTGATGACGGCCATCAGGATGAAGCTCTGCATGATGGTTCCCAGCACGTTGTGCCGCCGGACCATCCCGCCGTAGAACAACGCCAGGCCGGGCGCGGTCATCATGAGCACCAAAGCGGACGAGGTGAGCATCCACGCGGTGTCGCCGCTGTCCACCTTGGGCTGGGCCGCCGCGGGCGCGCTCGCCTGAGGAGCCGGCCCGGGACTGGCGGCAGCCGACGAGGTCGCCGTGGGCGGTGTCGTCTGCTGCGCGCCCGCCGGGACGACCACCATCCAACAGGCCGTCAATACCAGGGCCAGGATGTAGAGCCGGAACCTCCGGGATGGCGTCATGGGGACTCCCTCCGTGACTGGGTGGATCATCCAACGGAGAACGTATCTTGGTATGAAGCATGCGGCGTGCCGGTAGTGGGAGTAGGCCGCACGATCCGGGGGAGGACGGATGGAACGCGCAGGGTTTTCAGGGGGATAGGAGGGCGGAAGATTGCGAGAGGAGCGCACAGGGAGTGGCGGCCGTGCCTTCTGGATAATCATACCGAGGCGAGAGATGCCCATCGCTTGGGCCGAACGATTGGGGCCGATGGATTGCCTTCAGCCGATATCCTTCAGGCGGCCGCGGCCCGGGCCGTCTCGCGCAGGGCGGCACGCTTTGAAGGCGCTTTCTCGGGGGACATCCGCACCTCCAGCCAGCGACTGAAGCGGGACATCAGCGAATCATCTCAGCCGCGATCTTTGTAACAACGCTGGCTGGCCATCGAGCATCCGCGGAGGGCCCGCTGGACGGAGGCCTGGGCCAAGAGGAGCGTGGGATCGATCACGGGGGCGGGGAGGTCGCCGTCCTGCAGGATGAGCGGCACCTCGGTGCAGCCGGCGATGACGGCCTCGGCCCCTTGGGCCACCAGATGCGCCGCCGCCTCGCGGATCAGCCGGCGCGGTTCGTCCAGGCCCTCGCCGTGTTTGACACCGTAGATGGCCGGCATGACGGCGCCCTCCTGCAGCGACGGCTCGGGCGACAGGATGGAGAGGCCGTGGGGCTCGAATTGCTTTTCGAAGAGGCGCGACTGGACGGTCCCGGTGGTGGCCAGGAGCCCCAGCCGTCGCAGGTCCGACCGGTCCCGGCGCACCGCGGCGGCCGTCTCGCCGACGATGTGGAGGACGGGGATGGGGAGCGCGGCCTGGAGCTCGGCGTGGAAGAAATGGACCGTGACGCAGGGGATGGCGATGAACGCGGCCCCTCCCCGCACCAGCAGCTCGGCGCTCTCGATCAACGCGGGGAGGGGGCTCGGCCCCTCCCCGCGAATCGCGGCCGTGCGGTCGGGGATGTGCGGGTTACTGAAGATCAACACTTTGAAATGATCCTGGTCGGCCTTGGCGGGAGTGGCCTGGATGAGCTTCTGGTAGAAGTCGGCGGTGGCCGCCGGCCCCATGCCGCCC
>JAPLLC010000184.1 GCA_026387775.1 Candidatus Methylomirabilota bacterium
TCACGCCGATGACCACTTCCTTGGCCTGCGCGTGGGCGAATCCTGTGAAACCCAGCACCATCCCGATCAGGGCGACCGCCGCCAGGAATCCTCCGAGCCTCTTTTGCATCCGCATGATCCCTCTCCCTTCCTGAAGGTCACACCTGGTTTTTGCGCTGAGCGCACAAAAACCAAACACGATGGGAACACGACCCGAATCGCAGGGGTCGCCTCCCATCACGCGTTCCCGTGATGAGCCGGTTCGGAAGCCGCGTGCAACAATTTCCTGGCTCGCCAGTTTGGTTTTTGCGCGCCAACCGCGCAAAAACCAGGTCACACTTTCGACCGCTTCACGTCTCGCGCCGTATGGCGCCTACGATGCCGCGAGTTCCTCGTTCCGAAGATCCGTGATGAACATGTACCCCGGGGCGTGCGTCAGCATCAGCGGAGGCTTGGCCTGCATCGCGACTGCCTGTGGCGTAACCCCGCAGGCCCAGAACACCGGAACCTCACCAGGCCGGATTGTGACCGGGTCGCCGAAGTCCGGCTTCGCCAGATCCCGAATACCGATGATCGCCGGATCGCCCACGTGCACGGGAGAGCCGTGCACACCCGGATACCGTCCGGTGATCTGGACAGCACGCGACACCAGCCGCGCCGGAATGGGCCGCATCGTCACCACCAGCGGCCCGCGAAACATGCCGGCGGGAACACACTGGATATTGCTGATGAACATCGGGACGTTCCTGTTCTCCTCGATGTGCCGGACGGGGACACCGGCTTGCAGGAGGGCGGACTCGAAGGTGAAGCTGCATCCCAGGAGGAACGACACAAGATCGTCGCGCCAGACAGAGCGAAGGTCCGTCACCTCTCCTTCGAGTGCCCCGTTTCGGTAGATGCAGTATTTTGGCACGTCGGTCCGAAGGTCCGCACCCGGAGCGGACAGCTTCGGCTCGGGCGAGCCGACGTCGGTCACCTCGATGACAGGACAGGGCTTGGGATTTCGCTGCGCAAAGAGGAGAAAATCGAAGGCGAGGTCGCGGGGCAGGATCGCCAGGTTCGTCTGGACGAACCCTGGGGCCAGGCCGGCAGTCGGCCTGCGCCATTTCCCCTCCCGGATCTGCTGGCGCACCTCGCGGGGATCATCCATCAACGGTATCCTCAGCCGAATCGGGGGAAGCTCCCTCTCGGAGCGATGGCCCTCTTTACACCAGAAATCGCGCGAGTGTCAACAGGAACCTGGGGATTCCCGGGCAACCTGACAGCCGGCGCGGTCAGAACAGCAGCGGCTGGCCGGCGTCATCCGTCCCACGCTCCTCGGCCAGCTCCGTATGGTCTTTCGCCGATCCGTCCGCGAGGATGTGGTGAATGGCAACCCCTGCGGGCAGGTTCGGGCAGATGAGCAGGCTCCGGTGACACTGCCTGGGGTCCTTCTCGGCGCACATGACGGCGGTGCGGCGACCCCGAGCTTCCTCCAGCAGACGCTCCAGCCCGCTCCGAAATCGCTCGCTCTTCGCCATCAGCGCGAATCGCGCCCCGTCGTTGGCCGGATAGCCGCCGTCGCGCGGCTTGCCTCCCAGTTCGTTCCCCAGGAACAGGTAGGCGATGCCCTGCGCCTCCAGCGCGGCTGTGAGTGACTCGCGATTGAACTGAGGGTTGAATCGGCTGTACGGGGTCGAGCGCACGTCGCAGACGATCTCGATCGCATGCAGCCGCAGCAGCTCCACGAACCGCCCGATCGAATGGTTGGAGTGGCCGATGGTGAAAAGCGTGTGCGTCATGGAGCAATCTCGATCTCCGTCCCGTCCGGGACCGCGTTCCAGATCTCCTCGATCTCCAGGTTCGTCACGGCGATGCAGCCGGTCGTCCAGTCGCGGAGGCGATGAAGCGGCCCTAACCAGCCGTACCCGTTCGGAAGACCGTGGATCACGACATCGCCGCCCGGCGACACACCGCGCTCCGCCGCCCGGAAGATGTCGGCTTGGTCGGGGTAGGAGATGTGAAGCGACAAGTGGAATGCGCTCCTCGGGTTGCGCCGGTCGATCACGTATTTTCCCTCGGGCGTCCGCTGGTCTCCCTCGCACTCCTTCGGCTTCCCAGGCTGCCCACCGAGCGCCATCCGGTAGCTCTTCAGGACCCGCCCTTGCCTCATCAGAACGAGGCGCCGCGCCGCCTTCCGGACCAACACCCTGTCCGCCCGCACTCCCGGGAGCCTCGGTCTCGTCTGACGAATCGCACACACGCACCACGCGGCGACGACCAGCGCCGCCAGAAACACCCCAGACATCATACATGGCTCCCCATGCAATTCTTCGCAGCGCGGCAGCAGACACACTCGCGGATCCGGCATGTGGCAATATGCTGAAAGACCCGCTTTCGCTCAGGCTGCTCAAAAAGGTCCAGATGCAAGGCGGAACGCCGGGTACCCATCCGCGGGATGGGTGCCGAGTGAGGCGTACTCCAGGTACGCCGCAGCGAGCGCCTGAGCGTCGGGTACCCAGCCGCAGGCTGGGTGCCCGCACATGGGCCTTTTTCAGCAGCCTGTTACTACTTCACCGCCATGCTGCGCATGCGGGCGACCGTCTCGCGCTCCGCCCGCTGCAGCCGGAGCGGTGGCAGCCCCTTCAGGATCTGCCCGAGGTCGTCCACGATCATCTCGCCCATCAGTCGGTACGCCGCCGGGAGGCTTCCCGCGCGGTGGGCCGAGAAGATGACGTTGTCCAGCTTGCGCAAGGGATGATGCTTGGCAAAAGGCTCTTGGGGAAACACGTCTACCGCCGCGCGGATGTCCCCTCGACGCAGCTTCGCCGTGAGGGCATCGAAATCCACCAGCGATGCCCGGCTCGTCAAGACCAGGCACCCCCCCTTGCGCATCAGGTTCAACTCACGCCTCCCGATCATCGCCTGATTCTCCGCCGTGGCGCCCGCCAGAACGAACACCACCTGCGACGCGGACAGGACCGCGTCCAGGGACGCGGGAGCCATTCCGAACTCGGCTAGCCAGCGCGGAGGAAGCCAGGGATCGTACACCCGAACATGGCAACCGAACGGCTCCAACAGCTTGATCAGCGCCCGGCCCAGATTGCCGAACCCGATGAACCCCACCTCGGCGCCCGAGATCAGGAAGGACTCCTGGTTGGAGAGGCGGCCGTAGACTTCCTTGCCTTGCCGGAACAGCCGATCGGCCTCCGAAATCCCGCGCGCCAGGGCCAGGGCCATCCCCAGCGACATCTCGGCCACCGCCTTGCCGAAGGCGACGCCGACACCCAGGACGTGGATCCCCCGCTGGAAGCAGTACTCGTAGTCGATGTTCGGCTGGAAGTTTCCCTCGACGTTGATGATCGCCTTCAGCTTCTTCGCGCGCTCCAGCCGCTCGCGCGGGAGATCCGTCTGGCCGATCACCACCGAGGCTTCGGCCAGATGTTTGTCGACCATCTCGGCCGGCATCCGGCCGGTCTCCCACACCGTCAGGCCGACCAGCGACTTCAGCCGCTTCAGATTGTCCAGGCTGAAGAGCAGTTCCAGTGTCCGGGGAGAGGGATCCACAATCGCTTTGGGTTTCACGGCATTCTCCTGGTTCTTTTCATCGCCTCGATATCCGTCCCGCGGCGGCGGGGACGCCTACAGCTCTTCGTTGAACAGCAGCTTCCAGGCCGCCTTGTGGGCCACAATTTCCCGCTCGGGTGCCGGGATCGCATCCAAGAACTGGCGCAGGACCTTGGCCGGCTCCCCGACTTGGTCCATCCGATCGCCCCCGATGTCCAGGGCGGCCAGGAAGCGGTACGGGTGCGCGGCGATGACCGCCGCCCAGTCCGGCCGGATGCCCCTTCCACTCTCCCGGTCCCAGATCCGGGCATGCGGCTCGTTGCTACCGGGATAGATGCTGGTAGGGCCACCAAAGGCGGTGTCGAAATACAGGTTCGGGTGAGACTCCAGGAGCCTTCGGACGTACTCAGGCCCGTACGTCGTGCTCCGTCTCTGATACCGGATCTGGGCCAGGTGGCACCAGATCACCTTGGCCTTCGGATACTGCCGGAGCATGGCTTCCAGCGGCGGCAGGAGCGCGTCCTCCACCTCGTAGTGGATCTCGAAGGGCACGCCGCTCTCCTGCGAGATCTGAAACAGCCGATGGCCCAGCGGACCGTCGATGGGCACCGTGATGTCCCGATCGTTCTCGCCGCGCTTCACTTGCCGCGGCGACGGGTAGTGGCGGAACTCGAACTCGCCCATCAGGGGATAGCGGTGCGAGCGGACCGCCTCCGCGACTTCCGTGAGGAGCTTCTCCGCTCCGCCTGGCCACCACGGAGGAATGCCTGCGCCCGTCGTCGGGATGTAGCGTGCCGGGTCTGCGGCCATCAGGATCCGCGTCCGCTCGTCCCACCGACCCGCCTCGGCGGAGAAGGCGGTGAGGGCGATGCCGTGCTCGTCCATCAATGTGGCGTAGCGCGCCGGGTTGAATTTCCCGCCCCCGAAGCTGGACTCGATGTCGATGAGGGGCAACTGGCCCGACGCCCGGATCGCCCCGACCCGCTGCCGCCACTTCGCCTTGAGCGCGCCCAGGTCGAACGGAACGGACACGGGAGCCATCCCATCCAGCGACGTGATACTGGGGGTCGGCTCCAGACCCGCGGCGAGCACCAGCCCGGTCCCGATGACCAGCATTACAACCCATCCCCAATGTGTAACGACACGCGCACTTCTCATGACTCATCCCCTGGTTTCATCGGTGCGCTCAGCACACACCGCAGAATTCCACCATGGTCACGGCCAGCGCCAGGCTCACCGCCTCGACCTCGGCGATCGACACGGACTCGTCGGTGAAGTGGGCCTGGCGGATGTCGCCGGGGCCGAAGAGCACCCCGGGGATGCCGAAGTCGTTCGTGAAGAGCCGGAGGTCGGAGCCATAGGTGGCCCCACGTACGACGGGAGGCCGGCCGACGACCTCACCGACCGCTCGCTTCAGCGTCTCGACCAGGGGGTGGGCGGCGGAGGTTTCGGTGCCCTGCCAGACGCCGCCGACCCATTCCACCGTCGGAACGTGCTGCGTCAGCCACGGATCGGCGCTCGCCGCGCGACGCACCGTTTCCTCGACTTGCCGCCTGACGTCCTCGATGCGCTCTCCGAGGGCCACGCCGATCCGCCCCTCTGCAACCAGGCGCTCGGGTACAATGGCGGGCCAGATGCCCGCCTGCACGATGCCGATGCTGAGCGGCCAGGGGAGCGCCATCCCCTCGTAGAGCGGGTGGCGCAACCTCCGGTTCCGCTCCGCTTCCAGCTCCACGAGCGCGGCGTGGACGGGCAGAAACTTCTCGAAGGCGCTCACTCCCTCCGCACGAACGCAGCCGTGCGCGGCGCGGCCGGAAACCGTGATTCGGAAGAGGGTCACGCCCGCGTGTGCCGGTACGACGGCCATCTCGGTCGGCTCGCAGACGATCACCGCGTCCCCTCTGTGCCCCCGCTCGATCGCCGCGAAGGCCCCCAGGCCCCCGTCCTCTTCTCCCACCACGCTCTGCACCTGCACCGTTCCCTTGAGACCCACCCCCGCCTTCCGGATCGCCCGCACGGCCCCCAATATGGCGGTCAGCCCGCCCTTCATATCCGCCGCCCCGCGGCCGTAGAGCCGATCCCCCACCAGGGTGGCTGCGAACGGGGGATGCGTCCACCGCGCCTCGTCGCCCGCACTCACCGTGTCGATGTGACCGTTCAGCACCAGCGTAGGACCGGCATCGGTCCCCGCGAAGGTGGCCACCACGTTCTGGCGAGGCGTGAGGATCCGGGCACCCGGGAACCCCGGCCGACCCTTCAGGGCCTCCGCATCCACCCGCCAGGCGTCCACGTCTCCGCCGAGATCCCTCAGCGTCTCCGCCATCCACTCCTGCGCCGCGTCCTCCTCCCCGGTCACGCTCGGAATACGGACCAGCGCCGCAAGCGTCTCCGTCAGCCAGTCGCGCTCAACCTGCTCTGCGAGTCGGAATGCAAGCGTCATTTATAATTCCCCCGGAAGATCGGCCACATATTTTTGGGGACGTTGCGGCTCTTGTGGCTTTACCCGAGCCAGAGCGGTGCCCAGAGACATTGGGCCGTGATTGTTCGTGGCGGACAAGCGGCGACAGGCCGGATCAATAGATGACCTTGTTGAGCGGGTACTCGACGATCCCCTCCGCCCCGGCCTTCTTCAGTTTTGGAATCAGGTCGCGGGCCACCGCCTTGTCGATGATCACTTCGAGGGCCACCCACTCAGGATCCACCTGGCTGGAAATCGTCGGGGTGTGCAACGACGGGAGCTGGCTCGACACGTCGTCCAGCCTGGCCCGCGGCACGTTCATCTTCACGCCGACTTTTCGCTCCGCCACCAGGGCCCCCGTGAGCAGCATGGCCAGGATCTCGATCTTCTCCCGCTTCCATGCGTCCGCCCATGCCGGCTTGCTCGCCACCAGCTTGGTGGTGGACTCCGCCACAGTGTCGATGATCCGCAGCCGGTTTGCCCGGAGCGAGGCCCCGGTCTCCGTCCCCTCGACGATCGCATCCACCAGGAGCGGCGCTTTGATCTCCGTCGCGCCCCACGAGTACTCGACCTCCGCCTTCACGCCGTTCCGCTGCAAGTATTGTCGCGTCGCCTGGACCAACTCGGTGGCGATCCGCTTCCCTTCCAGATCCTGCACGCTCTGAATCGTCGATTCCTCCGGCACCGCTAGAACCCAGCGGTAGGCCTGCGTCGTGGACTTGCTGTAGACGAGCTCCGCCACTTCCACCACGTCCGCCTGGTTCTCCAGAATCCAGTCCTGGCCCGTCAGGCCGACGTCCAGGACCCCCCGCTCCACGTACCGCGCCATCTCTTGGGCTCGGAACATCAGGCAGCGGATCTCCGGATCGTCGATGACGGGGACATACGACCGGTCCCGCACGAGGATCTTATACCCCGCCTTCTCGAACAGGTCCGTGGTGGATCTTTGCAGGCTGCCCTTCGGGATCCCCAGCGTGATTTGCCTCTTCATCGGCGAACACGTCCTTTCCGGCGAACGCGATGCGAGAACGGCGCGCCTGCGCCTTGCCGCTCTCGTCATCGCCCGCACCACGCGGGCGATGACGAGAGCGGCCCCGAACGCTACCATCGCGGCCATCAATGTCAAGCGGAAAGTCCCCGCCATAGTTTGTCGGAAACGGCACGGGAAGATTCGGCGTTGGCCGATGGCGCTTTTCGTGGTACTTTTCGACTTGGTTTCACGCAAACGTTCAGCTACGACACCAGGGGCCACCAGGGTCTCCCGGAGCGCAGCCCCCGCGGGCTCCCCCGTCCTCGGCATGGAGGTCCGCTCCCCGAGCGGACCGACCCGGGGTAAGGGGGAGCCGGCATGGGTACACGCCCGAAAGGGTGCGTGCGGGGTTAGGCGTCGGAGGGAGGCCCTGGTGGCCCCGGCGAGTGTGCGACCGACTTCCGGCCCACGACACTGGCTGAACGGTTACGGTTTCACAATGTCACATCCCACACAGGAACGGGCATGAATCGCGAAGGCTTATCCAAGCTTCTGAGTCAGGTGCAGGCTGGCACGACGAGCATCCCGCACGCCTTGGAGGAGCTCCGCCATCTGCCGTACGAGAATCTCGGCTTCGCCCGCATGGACAACCATCGGACCATCCGTCAGGGCTTCCCCGAGGTGATCTTCTGCGAGGGGAAGACGGTCGAGCAGGTCGCGGCCATCGCCTGGCGCCTCCTGGAGCGGCACGGGACGCTGCTCGCGACGCGCGCCTCGCGAGAGATGTACGAGGCCGTCAAGAGCAAGGCGCCCCGCGCGGTCTACCACCCGCTGAGCCGCGCCATCGTCGTCACAGCGCCGCGCGCGCCCCGGCCCGTCGGTCGGGTGCTGGTCGTCTCCGCCGGGACCTCGGACATTCCGGTGGCCGAGGAGGCCGCCGTCACCGCCTCCATCCTGGGGAGCCGGGTCGAGACCCGGTACGATGTCGGGGTGGCGGGGCTCCACCGTATCCTGGATGCGCGCTCCGCGCTGGAGGCGGCCAACGTCATCGTCGTGTCCGCCGGCATGGATGGCGTCCTGCCCTCGGTCGTCGGCGGCCTGGTGGCCAAACCGGTCATCGCGGTGCCGACCAGCATCGGCTACGGGGCGAGCTTTCACGGGCTGGCGGCGCTCCTCACCATGCTGAACTCCTGCGCCGCCGGCGTGGCCGTCGTCAACATCGACAACGGATTCGGTGCCGGCGTCCTCGCCCACCGGATCAACACGCTGGGAACGAAGACGAAGCGAACACCCCAACCGAGCCGGCGATAAGGAAAGAGCGATTCGATGCGGATTGGCTATTTCGACTGCTTCAGCGGCTGCAGCGGAGACATGATTCTCGGCGCCCTGGTGGACGCCGGGCTCCCGCTCGCAGAGTTGCAGACCGCCCTGGACGGCTTGGGTGTCTCCGGGATCCGGCTCTCGGCCGAGGAGGTCAAGCGGGGCGCGTTCCGCGGGACCTTGGTTCGCGTCGCGACCGAGGAGCACGGGCACCCACACCGGCACCTCTCTGCCATTCAGCGCATCCTGGAGGCCGCCGCCCTGCCGCCATCGGTCCGTGCCGACGCCGCGCGGATCTTCCAGCGCCTGGCCGAGGCGGAGGCCGCCGCCCACGGCGTCGCCGTCGAGAAGATCCACTTCCACGAGGTGGGGGCCCTGGACGCCATCGCCGATATCGTCGGGGCCGCCTGGGGCATCCGTCGGCTGGGTCTCGAGGAGATCCAGGTGTCCCCCATCAATCTCGGCAGCGGCTTCGTGAAGGGAGCGCACGGAACGATGCCTGTCCCCGCTCCCGGAACGGCCGGCCTGCTCGCCGGCTTCCCCGCCTACGGGAGCGAGATCCCGATGGAACTCGCCACCCCGACAGGGACCGCGATCCTCACCACGCTGGCGGCCGCCCACGGGCCCATGCCCGCCATGACGGTCGAGCGGGTGGCGTACGGCGCCGGCCAGCGCGATATCCCGGCGCAGCCCAACCTCCTCCGGCTCATCGTCGGGGAAACGGCCGGCGCCCTCGACCGCGACCAGATCGCCGTCCTGGAAGCCAGCATCGACGACATGAACCCGCAGTTCTTCGAGCCCCTGCTCGATCGCCTCTTCGAGGCCGGGGCCCTGGACGCGTGCCTCTCGCCCCTGCTGATGAAGAAGTCGCGCCCCGGAACCCTGCTCACCGTGCTGGCCGAGCCGGGACAGGCCGACCGCCTGGCCTCGGTGATCCTCGCCCACAGCACCACCTTTGGCATCCGCGCGCACACCGCCCGCCGCTGGAAGCGGCGGCGGGATTTCGCCACCGTCACCACACCGTACGGCGCGGTCCGCATCAAGCGCGGCTGGGAGGGGAATCGGCTCCGGATCCTCGCGCCGGAGTACGAGGACTGCCGGCGCCTGGCTCAGGCGGCGGGCGTTCCCGTCCTCGCGGTGCATGACGCGGCGCGCCAAGCCGCCCAGGAGCTGCCCCCGGGAGACCCGCCGAAGGGGACTGATCCATGACGCTCGACCAGATCGCCGGGGCGGCCTACTACGCCTCCGGCCGCGTGAACATCGGCGTGGTGATGGGCGAAGGGCAGGCCGTCCTGATCGACACCGGCCTGGATGAGGGGGGCGTGCGCAAGGTCCTGCAGGCGATCGAGCAGGCCGGAGCGCGCGTGGTGGCCGTCCTCAACACCCACGCCCACGCCGATCACTGCGGCGGCAACGCCTTCGTCAGGAAGCGGACGGGGGCGCCGATCTACGCGCCGCCGGTCGAGGCGGCGCTGGTCCAATCCACCCAGCTCGAGCCCTTCACCCTCTTCGGGGCCGCCCCCTTCCCCGATGTCGACACCAAGTGGCTCCACGCCGCACCGTCGCCGGTGGATCATCTGCTGGAGGGATCGCTCGAGTTGTGCGGACTGACACTGGAGATCATCCCGACCCCGGGCCACTCCATCAACCAGGTCGGCATCGCCACGACCGACGTGGCGTTCCTGGGCGACGCGCTGGTGGCGCCCGAACTCCTGGAGCGCTACCCGATCCAGTACTGCTACGACGTCCTCGCCCATCGCCGGACGCTGGCGTCCCTGCCGAACCTCCGGCAAACCTGGTTCGTCGGGGCCCACTTTCGTCCGACCCGGGACTTGGAGGGGTTGGTCGCCGCCAACCGACGCAACCTGGAGCGGACCGCGGACGCTGTCCTGGGGACCCTCTCCTCCCCCGCAGGCACCGAAGAGGTGGTCGCGCACACCACCGAGGCCCTGGGAATCTTCTTCATGGATCCGCCCGCCTATCTCCTGAACGCGGCGGCGGTGAAGGCCCACCTTTCCGCGCACGTCCGCGAGGGGCGGATCGGCTTCGAAATCCAGGACCGCCGCCCGATCTGGCGCCGCCTGCCATAGTCCATCCCCTTACCCGGCCGACCGATAAAGAGAATTGACATACGACGTCTGGACGTCTTATGGTGCATTCCAACCATGGATGGAGGAATTGCAATGCACCGCAGGAGACGCCCTGGCGAAGTCAGGGATGCGATTTTCGCGGTTCTATCTGCCAAGCCAGAAGGTGCCTCGGCATCGGAGATCGCATCTGCAGTTCAGACCAAGATCGGCAATGCCGCGCCATCCAGCGTCCGCTCCTATTTGCGCCTCAACACGCCAGACATTTTCAGGAGGAGCAGCCGGGGTTATTACTCGCTCAAAGCCGTTAAAGCAGCAATAGGGGTTAGAGAGATCGCCCCTACTTCCTACATACGGGAGACCTCCCCGGAAGCGGAGTGGCTCTGTTATGTTATTGGAAAAGCCAAACTCTACCATGCCGACTGTTTCGACTGGCTTCGGCAACAACCCTCAAATTCCATACATGCCGTGGTCACCGACCCACCCTACGGACTTTTTGAGTACACACCAGAACAACAGGCGAAGTTGAGGGTGGGAAGAGGCGGAGTCTGGCGTATCCCCCCGTCCTTCGATGGATCGGTTCGATCCCCAGTACCCCGATTCACCGTTCTCAGCCCGCATGATCTTCGTACGCTGGAGCATTTCTTCTTTGCGTGGGCACAACTCCTGCTGCCTGTTCTGGTGCCTGGCGCAAACGTCCTGGTCGCTAGCAACCCTTTGCTGTCATTCATCGTAGCGGGGGCACTCGCAAGGGCGGGTTTGGAGCGCCGCGGAGAGCTCGTTCGTTTAGTCATGACGATGCGTGGCGGGGATCGGCCCAAGGCTGCCCACGAGGAATTCTCCGAGGTAAGTGTAATGCCGCGGTCGATGTGGGAACCGTGGCTTCTCTTTCGCAAACCGATTGAGGGGCGAGTTCAGGATAACCTTCGCAAGTGGAAGACAGGCGGATTCAGAAGACCGTCCGGCGACAAGCCGTTTGGAGACGTAATCTCTTCCGCACCCACGCACAAGTCTGAACGAGTATTAGCGCCACACCCAAGCTTAAAGCCGCAGCAATTCCTTCGGGTCGTCGTGCGGGGGGCGCTTCCCCTCGGAGAAGGGGTTGTATTGGATCCGTTTGCCGGTGCTGGGTCTACGCTTGCGGCTGCAGAGACAATCGGCTACACAAGCATCGGTGTAGAGAAGGATGGTCACTTCTTTGATCTAGCGCAGAAGGCAATCCCGAAACTTGTTGCCCATAAGATCGGTCATCATCCCTTGTATCCGAGCAGCCGCGGGATGAAGAGGGTCATCCCGGGCCAGTAGGTGATCAGGATCAGCGCGACGACCATCACCGCCAGGAAGGGGAGCAGCGGCTTGAAGACCTCGTCGATCGTGGTCTCGCCGATCGCGCTGGCGACAAACAGGCACGACCCGACCGGGGGCGTGACGAAGCCGACGCCCAGGTTGGTGACCATCACGATGCCGAAGTGCACCGGATCGATCCCCAGCTTTTGCGCGATCGGGAAGAGGATCGGGGTGAAGGTGATCATGGCCGGCGTGGCATCGATGAACATGCCGACAATCAGCATCAGGACGTTGGTGAAGAGCAGGAACACCCAGGGGTTCTGCGTCGCGGCCAGGATCCACTCGGTGATCATCTGCGGGACTCGCTCGACCGTGACGATCCAGGCGAAGGTAGTGGACATCCCTACCACCAGCATCACCATCCCGGTGAGCTTGGCGGAGGTGACCAGGATGCGCGGAACGTCCCTGACGTGCAGCTCCCGGTACACGCACATGGAGAGGACGACCCCGTACACCACCGCGATCACGGCCGACTCGGTGGCGGTAAAAACGCCGCTCAGGATGCCGCCCAGAATGATGACGGGCATCAGCAGGGGCGGAACGGCATCCCGGGCCGCGATCAGCATCTCCCGCAGGGAAGCCTTCGTCTCCTTGGGGAGTCCGTCCCGCTTGGCGATGAAATACACCATGACCATGAGCGCCAGCCCCGAAATGAATCCCGGGATGAAGCCGGCGGCGAAGAGATACCCGATGGACACGTTGGCCGCTATGCCGTAGAGGACCATGATGATGCAGGGGGGGATATTCACCCCCATCCCGCCAGCCGCCGCCACGATCGCGGTGGACAGCGGCCGAGGGTACCCCCGCTTCACCATGGAGGGGATCATGATGGAGCCGATGGCGGCGGTATCGGCGGCGGATGAGCCGGAGACACCCGAGAAAAAGATCGTTCCGACAATCACCACGTGGGCGAGGCCTCCCCGCACGTGACCCACCAGGACGCTGGCGAAGCGCACCAGCCTGGCCGAGATGCCCCCCGTCCCCATGAAGCAGCCGGCCAGGATGAAGAACGGCACGGCCAGCAGGGGAAAGGAGTCCAGCCCGGTGAACATCTTCTGGGCGAGAATCGTCAGGGGCATCCCGCCCTTGTAGAGGATCGCCGCCATGCTGGCCAGTCCCATGGAGATCCCGATGGGAACGGAGACCGCCATGAGCCCGCAGAAGGAACAGAAGAGCAGGAAAAACACCATGCCTGATTCTCCCTTACTCCAGTCCCGGCTCGAGTGGAGTCGCGTGGGATTCCGCCGGGGAGGCAATCCCCCCGTACCGGTTGATGATGAGATCCATCCAGAAGAAGAGCAGCATCAGCACGCCACCGATCGGAACGGCTGCGTACGGGAGACTCATGGGCACCCCCAGCGCGGGCGATTCCTGGTTCCGGTTGAGCAAGGTTAGCCCCCACCCCTTCGAGATCACAACACAGAGCAGCACGCTCGCCCCGAGCACGACCGCCACCTCCAGGCAGGCCCGGACACGTGCAGGAAACTTGTTGGTCAGGATGGTGATCGCGAAATGCGTCCGGTCCTTGACGGCGATGGCGGCGCCCAGCATGGACAGCGCAATGAAGAGGAAGCGGGCCATCTCCTCGCCCCAACTGATCGGGGCCAGGAGGAAATAACGATAGATCACCGTAAGAAAGACCAGGACTGTCATGATGGCCAGGATCGTCCCGGCCACGAACTCCGTCAGCAGCCCGAGCCAGCGGTGCAAGAGTTTGATGGCGTAAATGGTGCACCTCCCCGGCGTGTATGAAGCGCCCACCGGATACAGCAGGTCCCGGAAGGGCGACCCAGCCGCCCCACCGGGACCTGATGCACCCCCTACTTTGGATTGCGCGCCATGTCGAGGAGCTGCTTGCCGAGCCGCGCCTCGTACTCCTTGTGGATGGGCTCGACGGCCTTCATGAAGGCCGCCTTGTCCTTCACCTCGGTGAAGATCACGCCCTTCGACTTCAAGTCGTCGGTGGCGGTCTTCTCTTGCTCCGCCATCATCTGGCGCTCCTTGATCACCGTCTCCTTGGCCGCCTGCTCGATGGCCCGCTGGACCTCCTTGGGCTGCGCGTTGAACCACTTCAGCCCTGGCCACCTCGTTGTGTTTCATGGCCCAGTAGGACTGCACCGGCCCCTCGCCCGCGTCCACCACCCCCTGCTGCAGCGCCGAATAGAGCTCCCCGTACGGCAGCGGCGTCGCCGCGGCCCCCATAATGTTGAAGGTCTTGATCATGAGCTGGTTTTCCATGACCCGGACCTTCATCCCCTTGAAGTCCGCCGGCATGGCGACCGGCCGCTTCGAGCTGTAGAGGCACCGGCTCCCGTCGTCGAAGAAGCCCAGCCCCTTGATGTTCAGCTTCTCGGCCAGGAGCTTGAGCAGGAGGGTGCCCAGCTCCCCGTCGGCCGCCTTGAACATCTGCTGTTTGTCCTTGAACAGATACGGAAGATCGAACGCCTGGAACTGCGGCACGAACGCCCCCAGGACCGAGGTGGCGACCCGTCCGAATTCGATCTGGCCCGTCTGCAGGAATTCGACGTACTCGCGCTCGTTGCCCCGCTGGGCGTTCGGATAGACGTTGACGATGAGCTTACCGCCGGTCAGCTCCTTCACCCGGTCGGCGAAAAAGAGATAGGACTTGTGGTGGGCGTGATTCTCGGCGCGGACCGACGCGAACTTGGTGACAGTAGCCCCTGCGGGAGTGGCCGGCTGTCCGGCATTCGCCTGGGCGGCGAGCAGGAAGGAGCAGATTGAAACGATTGCGACCACGAACCTAGAGAGTCTCTTTCTCGAACTCCAATCGGTGGTGCCTCGACGACTGCACATGTCTTCTCCTCCTTCGAGTGTCGTTTTACCACTCTCCCGTGCTATACCTCCGCTTGCTGCGCACCAGTCCGGAATGCAGGCCGTGGTTGGCCCGTTCGCAGGCTGACTCTCGCATGAGTGGAGCGATCACCGTCGCAAGGATCCTCGGTTGAAACGGATATTAGGTCACCACATTCTATCGCTAGCGTCAAGCGGTTCGTCGCATTCGTAGTGAATCATTACCCGACCGGGAGAGGTTCGGCGCTGGGCGGACGGATCTCCGCTCAGCGGCTACGCTGTCGCCGCCCCCAGAAGTGCGCCGCGATCGCGCCCGCCGCCACGGCCACCGCAGCCACCGCGAAGACCCCCCGGTAGCCGGTCCACTCCGCCACCAGGCCGAGCCCCATCGTCCCGAAAACCACGCCGGTGTCGAAAGCCGCGGCCTGGAGTGACACCACCCACCCCCGCCGCTCGCGCGCGACGCCGGAGAGGAGCAGGGCATACATGACGGGAACGATGCTCCCGTGGCCCGCCCCGCAGCAGAGCCCCACCAGGAAGAGGAGCCAGGCGGAGTCTCCGAACGGCAAGATCGCCAGCCCCAGCGTCATCAGGCCGTACGCCGGCGGAAGGACCGCCGGGCGACTCAGCCAGGTCAGACCCAACCCACCTCCCAGCCGCACGCCGATGAGACCGATGAAGTAGGCGAAGAAGAAGAGCCCCACCCGCCCCGCCTTGGCCGCGATCGGCGCCACGGGGACGAACACCGAGGATACCCCGAAGACCAGCCCGACCAGCACGACGCCCAGGAGCGCCGGCGGCGCCATGCCGCTCAAGCCCCAGCCGGAGGATGATCCTTCCTGACGGGGTTGCATCGTCTCCGGCAGCCGCCGGAACACCAGGAAGAACCCCGCCATGCCCAGGGCCGCCGCCCCGAACAGAGGCAGGAAACCCACATGGCGCGCGATCGCCTCCCCCACGGCGGGCATGATCCCGCCGGGCAGCGTGAGCCACACCGTGTACATCGCGAACACCTGCGCCCGGGCCGCGGGCGGACTCAGATCGGCGACTACCGCACCCAGACCCGAATCCACCAGCGACGTGCCGAATCCCTGCAAGATCCGCATGAAGAGAAACAGCCCGCCGAACTGCGGGAAGAGAAACAGCGAGAGGATGGCGAGGATGCTCACGACGGTCCCCACGCTGATCACCGGCCGTCGTCCGAATCGGTCCAGCAGCCGCCCGGCCACGGGCCGCGCGATCAGCGAGCTGATCCGCATCAGGCCGGCCACCAGGCCGATCTGGGCGGGGGAGCTGCCCATCTGGTAGAGGTACACGGGGAGAAGGAGAAACAGGGCGCCCGTCGAGCTGAAGAGAAACGCCGCGACGTTGACCAGACGCAGGCCAGCTCTGAGGCCGATGGGTCCGCCGGGCTTCATGTCGACACGGCGCGGACGCCGACCGGCGTCCGCGCCCGATTGCGGGGAACTGTCAATCCACCATCCTGTCGCCCTCCCGCCTTGCCCCCTCCCTCCGCCTCGGGCGGACGGAGAGAGAGCAGGCGAGAGGATTCAAAAACGGACCGGCATCACGCGCGCTCGGGTCAGATCGTCCCGCGCAACTCCACCTGGGCGATCCGCTCGTACAGCTTCACCAGGGCGTTGGTGTTTTCCCGACCGAGACCTTCTGCCTTGGCAAGGTCGAGGACGCTGAGGAGGCTGTTCGCCAGCGGCAGCGGCAGGTTCATCTCGCGGCCGAGCATGCTCACATAGTTGATGTCCTTGTGGGCCAGCCGGAGCTCGAAGGTGACGTTGAAGTTCCGCCGGCAGACGGCCGGGACGACCCCCTCGAACACGCGGCTGTTGCCCCCGCTCACCCGGACCGCGTCATAAAGGGCCTTGATGTCGACCCCGGCCTTCGTCGCGAGAGGCAGGATCTCGGCAAGCGCCGCGTTGGTGAGCTGCCCCAGGAAGTTGTTGACGAGCTTCACGATGTTCCCATGGCTGATGGGACCCGCGTAGATGATGTTCTTGGCGATGGCCTGGAAGATCGGCAGACACTTCTCGTAGATGGCCTGGTCCCCTCCGATCATCAGATTGAGCTCGCCGGCGTTGGCATGGACCGGCGTCCCGGTCATGGGGGCGTCCAGCATGGCGATCTGCTTCTCCTGCAACCGCCCGGACAGCATCCGCGTGGAGGCGGGATAGCTCGTGCTGAAATCGATCAGGACCGCGCCCGGCTTCAGGCTGCCCAGCAGGCCGCCCTCGCCCTGGATCGCCGGCTCGACCTCCTTGGACGACGGGAGACAGAGACAGACCCGGTCACACCTCCCGCCCAGCTCTGCCAGCGATTTCGTGATCGCGGCCCCTGCCTGGGTCAGATCCTCCAGATTCAGGCCGTCTCGGTGCGCGAGCACCGTGACGGGGTAGCCCTTCTTCAAAAGATTCTTGACGATGCCTTTGCCCATCAGCCCCGGACCCAAGAACCCAATCTGTTCCGCCATGAGAGACCTCCCTGTGTGATGAACGCCGCAGTGCACCGCACCCCCGCGTGAACCCGACCAAGCACTCTGGCAGGCTGCTAAAAACCCCCCTCGCCCAGGCTGCTCAAAAGGGCCCAGATGCAAGGCGGCTCGCGAAAGGCCGAGTGAGGCGTACTCCAGGTACGCCGCAGCGAGTGCCAGAGCGTGCCAACGCCGCAGATGGGCCTTTTTCAGCAGCCTGCTACGTGAACCAGAGCCGCTCGGCGGTTCCGCCCATGATCGCCTCCAGCTCGTCCGCCGCGAGAAAGGAGGCCTCACGCGGCAGGAAATGTCTGTTGCGGACGTAGCCGCAGCCGGCCAGGACGTGGGGAAAATCGGAGCCCCACATGCACCGAGCCGCGCCGAATGCCTCGACCGCCGCCCGGACGAACGGCATGCCGCTTCGGTACGGGTACCGGTCCAGACACCAGTGGTGGAACCCCGACAGCTTCACGAAGACGGTGGGGAATCGCGCCAGCGCGAGCAGCTCCGTGAAGATCGGCTGGCCGGTCCCCTCCGCCGGGACCGGATTGTTGAGATGGTCGATCACCACCCGCAGCGCGGGAAACCGAGTGAGCAGGGGCGCGAGCCGGGCAAGCTCGCTCTTCCCGTGCATCACGCACGCGATCGTGCCGGTCTCGGCGATGGCCTCCCACAGCGGCAGCGTCTCTTCAGTCGCCAGCCAGGGACCTGGCGAAGGGTCCTCCCCCTCGCGCAAGGGGCGCAGCCGGATCCCCGTGAAGCCGCGCGCCCGCCAGTCCCGCAGAGCCCGCGCCGCCCCCGGGCCCCGCGGGTCGATCACGCACACACCCCGGAATCGCTGCGGAAACCGCTGCAGACACCCCGCGATGTAGGAGTTGTCCCAGTGGTGGAACCAGGGCTGGACGAAGACCGCCCGCGTTACACCCGCCTCGTCCATGTAGTCCTGGAAGAGCTCGACTGTCGCCGATGCCTGCGCGCTGTAGCCGACCCGCATCGGGCCGGGGTCCTTCCCGACCGCCGTCTCGTCCCACACGTGCAGGTGGGCGTCAACCACGGGACCCATCGCGCCTCCTCTCAGCCGCCGGCCGTGCCGGCCGTCAGGCGGGCCAGGTAGTGGCCCTCGTCCTCTTGCCAGATGCTCTCGCAACGCCAGCCGGCCCGCTCGGCATGCCGGCCGAGCGTTCCGCAATCCAGAAAGAGAAAGTCGTAGAACGCGCCGCGCCTCCCCGCGTACTCCAGCTGGAACCGCATCTCCCCCACGTAGCGGTCGGGGCGGGCGGGATCCGGCTCGCCGGGGTCATAGGAATCCACCAGGATCTGCCCCCCCGCGTTGAGAAGGCGGCGCGTATCCCGCAGAAACCGATCCAGACCGTCGAGGGACCCGACCAGCCCGATCCCGTTCATCAGGATCAGGAGCGTGTCAAACCGCTCGCCGGCCCACGCGAAGACGTCCCCGCAGCGCACGTCTCGCACGCCGCGACTCCGCATGACCTCAACCGCCTCCGGCGCCACGTCGATCGCCACCACCGCGAGGCCGCGTTCCTGGAGGACCAGACTGTGGCATCCCGCCCCGGCACCCACGTCCAGGACGCGCCCCCGGCAGAGATCCAGCGCCGCTTCCTCCAGCGACGAGAACTCCTCCGGCCCGCGAAAGAAGACGCGGGCCGGGGTGCGCTCCTCTTCCCCGTCCTCGCCGCGAACCACGATCTCGGCGTCCTCCCGGCCTGCCAGGAACGCGCGCAGAGCGGCCCCGTGCGGGGCCCAGCTTGGGTGGGTCATCGCCGGGCCCGCCGCTACCCGGTGCCGCGATCAACTCGGCAGGAGAACGGCTTCAATGTAGTCATCAGGTGGGGAGGTCGCGAGCTACCTGAACACCCGCTCCGCTTCCGTGAGCGGGAAGGTTCGTACCTATCTGTGGTCCATTCCGGGAATCAGGCCCGCGCCTCGCCGCTCCAATCGGGGGGCGGGGTCCCCTCGGTTTCCAGGTACGCGGTCAGGAGCTTCTGCACCTCCGCGGCCATCTTGGAGAACTCCAGCCCGCTCTGGAAGAGCAACCCCGTCCCCCGCACCTCTCCCTCCGCCCGCCCGACGGCCTTGGACCAGACCACCAGGCAGACGGCCGTGACGCGATGATGCCGGAGCGGCAACTGGATGTGGCAGGTGCTGCCGGGCCGCAGGATGGTCGTGTGCTCGACCCGCGCCCCGCCCAGGCTCAGATCCAGGATATGCACGTCGTGGGTCGCCGTCACCTGATCGTGGAGCGGCTCCCGAAACGTCAGCCGCGCGTGGCGCCGCTTGCGAAGCGATGGGCCGTCCTTTGGATTTTTCGAAACCATCTTCCACCCCTCGCCAAATTCGGGCCCCTGGGCGGTCGGACAGATCGCGCGATCGGATCGCCGCCCACACTACCCAAGGTCGAGGCAACCTGTCAACCGCAAATCCGGCACGGCACGGCGCCCGCGCATCTGTCACACCCGACGTGGATCGACCCTCCGCCGCTTGGCTACTTCCCGAATACCTCCTTCAGCAGGTCGGTGCTCCGCGCCACCGGGTTCGTCCGGATCCTTTTCTCTTCGTCGCCAAGAACGTGGAAGAGACCGTCCAGCGCCTTGCCGACGACGTACTGGTCCACATCAAACGTCTCGGCTTTCGCGAAGGGAATAGCCTGGAACCGCCCCATCAGATCCTTGTACTGCCGGGTGACCCCCACCTCACTCGTCGCCTTCTCCACCACCGGTCGGAAGGCATCGCCGAGCGCGCCGCTGGTCTTGCTCCGGAAATACTCGGTGGCCGCCGTGTCGCCGCCGCTCCAGATCTTCCGCGCGTCCTCGAAACTCATGGATCCGATCGCCTCCCAGAAGATCTGCTTGGCCGCGGGGGCGGCGCGCTCCGCCGCCCGGTTCATGCTGAGGACGAACTCGTCCAGCTTGGGACCGTACCCGACCGCCCGAAGTCCGCTCTCCAATGTCCGCAGCTTCTCGGGCATCAGGATCTTGATCGCCTGGTTCCCGAAGTATCCGTCGGTCTTTCCCGTCAGATTGACCGCGTTCTGCGTCCCGACCTGGAGCGCCTCCTTCAGTCCTGAGGCGATCTTGCCGTCGCTGAGCCCACTCTGCGGGGCGACATTCCCCAGCCCCCGCATGAGTTGATCGAGCTGCGCCGCCGCAGGCGTGGCCTCGAGGAGAAGCAGCATCCCCAGGGCGATTACAGGTGCTCGCATCATGACCGTCCCCTTTCTCGCTCGAGTCTCGCGCGATGACGCGGACCGCGTGAGCGCTCAACCAACCAGTCCCCTTCCCGTTCCCGTCGCGACCGGCCCACGGGCAAAGACGCCCCCGCCCCGATACTCTCATTAGCAGGCTGGTGAAAACTCGCTTTCGCCCAGGCTGCTCAAAAAGGTCCAGATGCAAGGCGGCGCACCCATCCATTGGATGGGTACCCGGGCGGGGTACCCGCGGGAGGTTGGGCGCCCACCGCAGGTGGGTCCAGGCGTACTACAGGTACGCCGCAGCGAGTGCCCGAGCAAGCGGGTACCCAGCCGCAGGCTGGGCACCCATCCGGGGGATGGGTCCCCGGCAGATGGGCCTTCTTCAGCAGCCTGCTACAGGCCACGGTAGATGAAGAACAGACCCATGCCGACGGTGTACAGGCCCCAGCGCGAGATGGCGGCCAGCTGGCTCAGCTTGGCGACCAGAAAGATGGAGGCCACCGCCTTCACGAACTCCTGCTTCTCGAACCGAAGCGCCAGCAGGTACATGGCCGTGAGCGGCCCGATGACGTTCGTGATCCCCGCCAGGACCCCGCCCACGAAGCCGACGACAGGGCTCAACCATCCTTCCCTTCCCGGCGGCACCAGGAACACGAATCGAAGATGGGTGGAGGCCAGAAAGACGAGAATCATGGCGGCCAGGGCCAGATAGATGAACCGCTCCGGCACGCTGATCAGGATGCGCGTCCCCAGCCATGCTCCCACCGCGGTCGTGAAGAGCAGCCAGGAGAGGCGTCGCCACAGCAGCCAGGGCAACCGGCCGCGGGAGAGCTGCCAGACGTCCATGAGGATGTTGGGGACCACCAGGATGGCATAGGTGGTCTTGATATCCACCAGCAGCGCGACCATGGGCGTGGCGATCAGCGGAAACCCCATCCCGGTCGTTCCCTTGACGAAGCTGGCCAAGAGGAACGCCCCGGCCACGACCACCCATGTGAGATCCATCGGCTAGATCAACTTCCGATCCGCGAGTTCCACCTTGAGATAGGCGTAAATGATCGGGGCAACTATTACGCCCGGTATACCGAAAGCCGCTTCGAAGCAAAAGATGGCCAGCACGATTTCCCAAGCCGCCGCATGGATTTCCCCGCCCAGAATTCGGGCATTCACGAAATACTCCAGTTTGTGGATGACCACCAGGAACACCAGCGAGGCCGCGGCGACGGGCAGCGACGTGCCGAGCGCGATGACGACGACGGCCGTGTTGGCGACAAGGTTTCCGACAATCGGAATCAACCCCGCAACGAACGTGACCACGACGAGCGTCTTGCGCAGCGGCAATTCCACCCCGAAAAGCGGGAGGGCAATCAGCAGATAGAGGCCGGCCAAGACCGTGTTCAGCGTCGAGATCTTGCCCTGGGCAAAGACGACTTTCTCGAATGCGCGCGCAAGCCGCTGGAGTCGCTCGGCGAGCGCCATCGGCAGGGGCGCCTCCGGGCGGCGCGCTTCAAAGGAGGCCAGCGCGCCGATCACGATGCCCACCAGCGCGTGCATCAGCGCCCGCCCCGCGTCGCCGCCGACCTGCTGCAATTCCCGCGCGTGGTTGCGAAGCCCCGTTACCACCGTGCCCCGCAGGTTCTCGGCCGCCGGGATCCAGGCCATGCCACCCAGTCGGTCGCGAACCTCCTCAAGGACGGCTGCCATCTTGTCGAGCAGCGCCGGCAGGTCGCCCAGTCTTCCTTTGAGGAAGGCGGCGAGGAGCACCGAGAGCGCGGCGACCACACCGACGATCGCCAGGCCGAGCAGCGAGACCACCACGATCTTGGCGTGGCTGTGCGAGAGCCCACCTCCCGCGAGACGCGTGGTCAGTGCATGGATGAGCCCGTATACACACAATCCTGCGACCAGCGCGGGAACAAGCTTGAAGTGTAGGATAAACAGGAGACCCGCCGCCGTCAGGATCCAGGCGGCCTTTTCAGGACCGGTGGCTCGCGGCAGGGAGTCGGTGCCGGCTGCGGGTACAGTCTGAGGCCCGTGCGGTGGCAGGGCGTCCTTGACCG
>JAPLLC010000303.1 GCA_026387775.1 Candidatus Methylomirabilota bacterium
AGCGTCCCCATGCGCCGGGTGAGCGCGACGTTCTGGACCGTGGATGGGGCGGGCTTCGAGGGGGCCCTTTTCCTCCACATGAACGCCGAGACGCACGGCGGTCCGGAAACGGTCCTGGATCGCCTGAACGATTCCAACCTGTTTCTGACCCTGTCCGTCGCCGGCGACAGCCCTGTGTTGTTTCTGAACAAGATCCAGCTCGTCCGCGCGGACGTCACGGCCGAGGAGCGCCCGCCCGAGACCGCGGATCTCTTGGAGCAGGCCAGCGTCGAGCGGATCCGGGTGCAGCTCATCAACGGCGAGCAGCTCACCGGAACCGTCTTGATCGAGGGGCCGACCGGTCGGCGCCGGCTCTCCGACTTCCTGAACACCCAGCCGGCCTTCCTGCCCCTGCAGGGGCCGGAGCATCTCCACCTGTTACACAAACGCTTCGTCTCGCGGATCGTGCCGCAGAGGTCGTAAGCTACGCCGTTGTCAAAGAATAACTTGATCGGAGAAATTCCGGAAACGGCATAAGGAGCCGTAACGAAATTCCAATGAATGGACAAGTTATTTCGTAACGGCTCCTAAACCCGGTCGTTCAGGAGGGTCGAGCGGCATGGCAAAGATTGATGCGTTCTTCAAGCTCATGCACGACACCGGCGCCTCGGATCTCCATCTGGTCTCCGGAAACCCACCCATCCTCCGGGTCCGGGGGGACATGGAGCGGGTCAAGTACAAACTCCTGGAGCATCAGGAGCTGAAGGCCATGCTCTTCGAGATCTGTCCCGAGGAGAAGGCCAAGCTGTTCGAGGAGACGGGGGACATCGACTTCGCCTACGAGCTGCCGGGGCTGGCTCGCTATCGCGCCAACTTCTTCATGCAGAAGAACGGCATCGCCGCCGTCTTCCGCTCCATCCCCAGCAAGATCCTGACCGTGGACGAGCTGGGCTTGTCCCCCACCGTCCAGAGGCTGGCCACGCTGCAGAAGGGGCTGGTTCTGGTGACCGGGCCCACCGGCAGCGGCAAGTCCACCACCCTGGCCGCCATCGTGGACCACGCCAACAAGATCCGGAAGGACAACATCATCACCATCGAGGACCCGGTCGAGTTCGTCCACAACAGCCAGGGCTGCGTGATCAGCCACCGCGAGGTGGGCCGAGACACCAAGTCTTTCGCCGCCGCGCTCAAGGGAGCCCTGCGCGAGGATCCGGACATCCTCCTGGTCGGGGAGATGCGCGACCTGGAGACCATCTTCCTGGCCATCGAGGCCGCCTCCACCGGTCACCTGGTGTTCGGCACCCTCCACACCCAGAACGCCTCCAAGACCGTGGACCGGATCATCGATATCTTCCCCGCAAACCAGCAGGCGCAGATCCGCGCCACCCTGTCCGACACGCTGAAGGCAGTGGTGGCCCAGACCCTCTTCAAGCGGATCGATATAAAGGGCCGCTGCGCCGCCCTGGAGATCCTGATCGTGACGCCGGCCGTCTCCAACCTGATCCGCGAAGGCAAGACCTTCCAGCTCCCGGGCGTGATCCAGACCGGGAAGAAGTTCGGCATGATCACCCTGGAGGACTCCATCATGGAGTTCCTCAAGAAGCGCTGGATCTCCCCCGAAGAGGCCTACGACAAGGCGGTGGACAAGGCGAAGTTCCTGCCCTTCCTGTCCAAGCCGCCGGATGATCTCGGGCTGTCCTAAGCGCGGCCCGCGGAGCGAGCGCCATGCAACGCCACGAGCTGGATCGGATCCTCACCCGGATGCTGGAAGCGCACGGCTCGGTGTCCGACCTGAACTTTACCGTGGGCCATCCGCCCCAAGTGGAGGCGAGCGGCCAGCTCACCCCGGTCGTCACCGACCCGCCGCTGTCGCACCTCACCCCGTTCCAGACCGAGCGGGTCGCGCTGGCCCTGGTTGGAGCCGACCGACGTCTCACCGAGTTCCTGGTTCGCACCGGCTCCTGCGACCTTCCCTACGCCCTGGGGACCACGGCTCGCTTTCGCGTGAACATCTTCCAGCAGCGGGGCCACTATTCCATCGTCCTCCGGAAGCTGGCCAGCGATGTCCCGACCATCGACCGGATGGGATTGCCGCCGGTCATGCGCAAGCTGGCCGAGCCGCGCAACGGACTGATCCTGGTCACCGGCGCCACGGGGAGCGGGAAGTCCACCACCCTGGCGGCTGTCCTCGACATCATCAACGAGAACAAGGCCGTCCATGTGGTCACGCTGGAGGATCCGGTGGAGTTCGTCCACCCGGTGAAGAAGGCTACCTTCAATCAGCGAGAGCTCGGCACGGACTTCGACGCCTTCGCCAGCGGCCTCCGGGCCGCCCTGCGCCAGGCCCCCAAGGTGATCCTGGTGGGCGAGATGCGCGACCGCGAGACGCTGGAGATCGGCCTGGCCGCCGCCGAGACCGGTCACCTGGTCATGAGCACCCTCCACACGGTGGATGCCGGGCAGACCATCAACCGCATGCTGGGCATGTTCGACAAGGACGAAGAGCGGCAGGTCCGGATGCGCCTGGCCGACACCCTCCGCTATGTCGTCTGTCAGCGCCTGCTTCCCAAGGTGGGCGGAGGCCGCGTGGCGGCCCTCGAGGTCATGGGGATGAACCTCCGGATCGAGGACATCATTCTGAACGGCGAGTCCGAAGGAAAGACCTACTACGAGGTCATCCAGGACAGCGAGGCCCTGGGGATGCAGACGTTCGACACCCACATCCTCCAGCTCTTCAAGGACGGGTTGGTCACCGAGGAGACGGCCCTCTCCTACGCCTCCAAGAAGTCGGTGGTCGCCCGCGGCGCAGATCTGATCAAGGCCACCAAGGGCGAGAAGACCAGCGACATCGAGGGCCTAGCCCTGGACGCCGAGTACGTCAAGCCGGCGGATCCGCGCAGCAAGTCGCAGCGGATCGGCCCGCCGCCGAAGCGTTGAGGAGCCCGTCATGATCGTCACCTGCCCGAACTGCCAAGCCAACCTGACCATTCCCGACGATCGCCTCCCCAAGGGAAAGATGGTGACTGCCGCCTGCCCGCGTTGCAAGGGGCCCATCACCATCGATTCGGCGGGCGCAGCGGCGGCTCCGGTCCCGGCCGCAGCGGTCGAGACGGCGCCCCCGGCGGAGGCTCCCGGCCCGACCGAGGTCCCTCCTGCCGAGGTCCCGGAAGAGCCCGTCTCGTACGGCGAGCGGGGCCAGCCTCGCGCCCTGGTGTGCATGACCCCGCCTGCAGAGCGGCAGCAGGTCCTCGCGACCCTCAAGCGGGCGGGCTACGCGACACAGATCGCCACCGATCCGGCCGAGGCGCTGGAGCGGTTGCGCTTCACCGTCTACGCGGTGGTCGTGGTGCGCGAGGGGTTCGACGGCCCGGCGGAAGGCGGCCATTCCCTGTGGGAAGCCCTAGCCGAGATGCCCATGGCGATGCGGCGGAACACCCACGTGGTCTTCGTCAGCCCCACCGTGGCCTCCCACGATCCCGCGGCCGCGTTCGCAAAGAGCGTGGACCTGGTGATCCACCCCAACGATCTCCCCCACCTGGCGGACGCCCTCAAGCGCTCCCTGGCCGAGTCGGAGCAGATTTATCGAGTCTTCCGCGAAACGCAGGTGGCGCTGGGAAAGGGACAGCCCTGACGCTCGCGATATCGCTTCCGCTGTTGGCCGACGTACCGCCTCTGGCGGGTATCCCTGCCCATGGCCCCCTCGCGTCTCGTCCGTCCCATCGCGCCTGACGCGTCACGCGCATCGGAGAAATCTGAGCTTGACGCTGATGTTGCGAGGGTGTTATTTTACCCATCCTATCGACCGCTCAGCCAATGTGCCCGTAGCTCAGCCCGGATAGAGCGTCGGCCTGCGGAGCCGAAGATCGCGCGTTCAAATCGCGCCGGGCACGCCATCGAAGCTCCACACACCGGGACCCGCCGCAGCGGAGCCCGGTGTTTCTGTTGGACCCCGAGGAGGATGCCATGGGGGCGATTGATGTCTGGGAGGTGGAATCCTCGACCGAGATCGAGGCCGCCCGGGGCCGCAGCACGCACCCCCGCCTCACGGCACGGCATCGCGACCTCGCCGAGGCAAAGGGCATCCTTCCGGCCGATCCCCCCTACCGCTTCTGCGACCTGACCTGGTTTCCCCGCTTCATCAGCGACGGGGACCGGCGTCGGTTCACCTTGTACCAGGTCCGCGGCGTGCCGGGACTCGCCGACGGGGCCTACGCCGCCACAGCTCCCGACGCCACGGTCACGGTCATCCTTCACCGCTGGTTCGGAGACATCATCTAACAGGCTGCTGAAAAACTCACTTTTCGGCAGGCTGCTCAAAAGGGCTCAGATGCTAGGCGGCGCGCGAAGGGCCGAGTGAGGCGTACACCGGGTACGCCGCAGCGAGTGCCCGAGCAAGCCAACGCCGCAGATGGGCCGTTTTCAGCAGCCTGCTAGAAGCCGAAGCGCCGCTCGCGCTGCTGGTAGCTGCGGATGGCGCGCAGGAGATCGATCCGGCGAAACGCCGGCCAGTAGGCGTCGCAGAAGTAGAACTCGCTGTAGGCGCTCTGCCAGAGCAGGAAGCCGGAAAGGCGCACCTCGCCGCTGGTGCGGATGATCAGCTCCGGATCGGGCAGGTCATAGGTGTAGAGGTATTTCTCCAGGTTGTCGGCAGTCACCTCGTCGATCGCCGCCTCGAAGGGCATCCCGCGCGTCAGCCGCTCCTTGAGCAGGTGCTGCACCGCGTCCACGATCTCTTGCCGCCCCCCGTATCCCACCGCCACGTTGAGGAAGAACCCTTCGTACCCCTGGGTGGCCTCCTCCGCCTCTCGGATGGCGTCCCGCAGGGACTGGGGCAAGAGTTCTTGCTTCCCGATGGCCCGAATCCGCATCCGCTTCGTGTGCGTCTTCGGGTCCCGCGCCGCATCGCGCAGCCGGTTCCCGATCAGCCGGGTGAGCCCGGCGACTTCTTCGGGAGGGCGCTGCAGGTTCTCCGTGGAGAGGATCCAGATGGTCACCATCCGGATGTTCAGTTCCTCGCACCAGGTGAGGACGTCCTCCAGCTTGTTGGCCCCCAGCCGATGCCCGTCCAGGATGTCGACCAGCCCGATGGATCGGGCATAGCGCCGGTTCCCGTCCAGGATCAGCCCGATGTGCTGTGGCAGCTTGCTCTTCTGGATCTCTGCCTCGAGGCGCCGCTCGTAGAGATGGTACAGGAGCCGTTGGAGCCTCACGACCATCTGCCCCTTTCCCTCGCGCTCGCCCGGTCTGCCAGAGAGACGCGGGCCGCCCCCTGCGCCCGCTCCGGCAGGACCCCCCACCACGCCCGACGCAGGACCGGCCGGCCGGGAACGCGGCAGGCCTCGACCTGCGCGGCCAGGCCGGGCAGCTCACCCTGGCTCCTGGTCAGACGGTCCAGGGCCACCAGCCGGTGGCACGTCAGAAGCTCGTAGAACCGATTCGGATGTCTGGGGTCTTCCCAGACGGAGTAGGTTTGCCCGTCCGCCTCGCCCAAGATCCGTTGCATCTCGCGCATCAGCTCCAGATATTCCACCCGCTGCTCCGGCGCGATCTCGTACCCCAGTTGCATCAGGACGGTCCGGCCCGCCGAGAGCGCCTCCCGGATCTGCGGCAAGGTGATCCGGGGAAGCCGTCCCGCCGTCCCCCGCCTCTCCTGGTCGCGGGCAACGAACCACATGCGCGGGTCGCTCTCGCCGTAATACGACGCCTGGCTCGCCCCGCGCCGGTACCCCGCCATGCTCCCGAGAGAGAAGGCAATGATCGCGCCGCCCAGCAGCCCGACAAGGAGGAGGGAGTTGTCCGTCAGGAGGCCGGCCGCGCCGTCCAGGACACCCAGCGCCGTTGTCTGCGCCGCGGCGCCTCGTCCCTTACTCTCCGTCGGCGAGCCGAGGCGACCTTCCCGCAACAGGATCCCCGCCTGCGCTACCCGGGTCAGGATGTTGTCGCTCAAGACCCGCCGCTCTTCCGGCGAGACCCCCCTGGCCAGATCCAGGGATGCGTACATCTCCGTCAGGCGCTGCACGTGGGCCTGAAGGGCGTCGGGGCCCTGTTGCTTCAGCTCCAGGGGGGACTGCGCCAACTCTTTCTGAAGCGCCGCCCGATCAAAACCGGACCCTGACGACCCGCCGGGCGCCCCCGCAAGCGCCGGGCCGCCGACGATGAGCAGGCCTCCAACCACCCAGGCGACCAAGCCCAGCAGGCCGCGCCGATAGTCCTGCGTTTGCCTTGAGCTCATACGGCTAGGCGACGCCCAGGGTCTTCTGGAGTTTCTCGCGATCAAATCCGACCACCGCCTCGCCATCGATGAGGGCCACCGGCGTGGCCCGGAAGCCCAGCTTCACGAGTTCCTGGAGTGCAGCCTGGTCCGCCCGGATGTCCTTGACGATAAACTCGACGCCATGTTGAGAAAGAAACTCCTTCTCTCGATCACACGCCCCTCACCCGGGTTGCGAATATACCACCACCTGCTTTGCCATCGCCATCGCCTCCGTTTCTGACCGGCCCCTGAAGAGGTTCGAAAGCTCCGGGCCGTTCAGACGGCCCCTTTCGCCTGCTCCACGAGCACTATACGGGATTGAATGGGTTCGGTCAACGAGTGCCTCAGCGCGCATCGTGGGGCCGCCCTGAGAGCAACATCGCGCGTCCGAGGCGACGGCGCTACTCGAACTTGACCGAGATCTCCACCGAAACTCTCACCCCGCGCCGGTTTTCTTGGGCGGCTCTGGCCGTGCCTGATATACTACGTTCCGCTTGAACGCCGCAACGATTTCCTCAGGCCGCATTCGGTGACGGAGCGGGAGCTCATACCACTTCACCCAAGGAGCCAGATGATGAAATGCTTGCAGGGCAAGATCACCATCGTGACCGGCGCCAGCAGCGGTATGGGGCGGGCCATCGCCGTCGCCATGGCCGAGGAAGGGGCCACCCTGGGCGTGATCGCCCGCAGTGCGGACCGGCTGCAGGAAACCGCTGCGCTGGCCCGGGCCAAGGGAGGGGATGTGACAGCCTTCCCGGGAGACGTGGCCGACAACGAACTGGCGGGGCGGGTAGTGCGGGAAATGGTCGAACGATTCGGGCGGATCGACATCCTCGTCAACAACGCCGGCACGAACACCTATCACCGAAACCTGTCCGACACCTCGGTCGAGGATTGGCACCGAGTGCTGAACACCAACATCACCGGTGCTTTTCTCTTCACCCGCCAAGTGCTGCCTCACATGCGGGAGGCAGGACGAGGGCAG
>JAPLLC010000029.1:0-20419 GCA_026387775.1 Candidatus Methylomirabilota bacterium
CCCGGTCGTCCGGCAGGCCATGACGTCGGAGTGGTCGCCGAAGATGGACAGGGCGTGGGTAGCGACAGTCCGCGCGGACACATGGAAGACGGTGGCGGTCAGCTCCCCGGCGATCTTGAACATGTTGGGGATCATGAGGAGCAGACCCTGGGCGGCCGTGTAGGTGGTCGTGAGCGACCCGGCCTGCAGCGACCCGTGCACGGCGCCGGCGGCGCCGCCCTCACTCTGCATTTCGACCACCAGCGGAATCGTCCCCCAGATGTTGGGGAGACCCTTGGCCGAATACTCATCCGCCCACTCCCCCATGTTGGAGGACGGGGTGATCGGATAGATCGCGATCACCTCGTTGGTGCGGTGGGAGACATATCCCGCCGCTTCGTTGCCGTCGATCGTGACCTTCGCTCTGCTCATAGGACATCTCCTCGGCCCATGGGTTCACAGGGCACATAATGGGGGATCTCCGTCCCCACCATCAAATCGGCCCTAAACGGTTCACGGCCCTCGTACAAGATAAAGATAGGATGCCGGAAAGGGGTTCCCTCTCCTCGACTTAACCATCCTACCTTAGAACAAACAGCTTGCTTCGCCAAGAGGGAAAGGTGCGATCGGGGAGGAATGGGCAAGAAAACGGACAAATGCCCCGGCGAGACATGCCAAGGGAACGGGTGCATGGAATAGGGCCGGAGGTCAGGCCGGCGACGACTGCACGCGCTTCCAGGTGCGGGCAATGGCTCGCCTGAGCGCCTCACGGACCCCGGCCGGCTCCCGGGCCGGAACGAATCCGAGCTGGTTCCGGATCCGACGATCGTCCAGCTCCCAGCGGTCGGCGAGGAAGGCCGCTCCGGTCCATTCCGGCGCAGGGACTACCTCGACCTTGGCGGCGGACCCGGCGACCTCGACGACCATGCGGGCCACCTCTTCCCAGCTCACGTAATCACTGGCCAGATTGAACACCCGCCCGCCGGATACCGGGCGCGAGAGAATCGTCGCGGCCGCGAGATTGAAATCGTCCTGGCTGAGGAAACTCCCTCCGCAATCGGCGGGCACCTGAAGCGTCCTACCCTCCGCGGCCGTCCGCAGCATCTCACGCAGGTGTTTGCCCCCGATCTCCCCGCCGAAAGCCCACCAGAAACGCACGACCGTGGCCGAAAGACCCGTGCCTTGAGCGGCCAGGAACGCGAGCTTCTCCGCAAACTCCTTCGCCACTCCGTAGGCTGGTTTTCTGGCCGCCAGCACTCGCAGGGGATGATCCTCGTCGATGGGGGTCCGGAGGGGCTTCCCGTACACCACGGCGGTGCTGGTATACAGGAAGTGCTTGATGCCCTGCTCGCGGGCGGCTGTAAGGAGGAGCAGGTGGCCGCGCAGATCATGCTCCAATAGGTAGCTGGGGTCGTCCCAGACTGACCGGGCGACCTGTACGATGGCCTCGGCGCCGCGCGTCGCCTCCGCCACGGCCGGCGCGTCCTCAACGGCCCCCGCCACGAAAGACAACTGGGGGTGGGCGATCGCTCGCACCGCCCCCAGTTCTTTGTCAAGGACGACGACCTGATGGCCCCCGGCGAGCAGGGCGGGGATCAACTCTCGTCCGACGCTTCCGCTCCCTCCAACAACCAGGATGCGCATCTCACTTCGCGGCAGGCTTGACCGCTTCCGCTGCCCGCCGCCCCCCCAGCAACGCCATCGTGTCCTTCCAGCGCGCGACGACGGGGATGCCGATGGTAAGGCCGATCATGGCAATCCACTCGGCGGCATGTGCAAACGAGCCGAGCCGCGCATGTACGAGGGGATCGGTCACGATCATCTCGCCGGCCACCTTCCCCAGAATGGCGCCGCCCACAATCACCAGCCAGGCGTACTTGTTCATCAGCTTGGCGATGACGGCGCTGCAGCAGAGGATGATCGGGATGCTGAGTCCCAAACCGAAGATGAGCAGGGGGATGTTGCCCTTGGCCGCCGCGGCCACGGCGAGCACGTTGTCCAGCGACATGATCAGGTCGGCAATGACGATGATCTTCACCGCCTCCCACAGATTCGCGCTGGACTTGACGTGTTCTTCCCCGTCCCCGTCAGCCGGCTTGACCAGCTTCCAGGCGATCCAGATGAGGAGCAGTCCGCCGCCAAGCCGCAGGCCCGGCATCTCCAAGAGCACGACGGCGACCCAGGTCAGGACGATCCGGAGGGCGACGGCGGCGAAGGAGCCCCAGAAGATGCCCAACTTCTGCTGCTTGGGCGGCAGCGACCGGACCGCCAGGGCGATCACCACGGCGTTGTCTCCGGAGAGGATGAAGTTCACGTAGATGATGGTGAGGATACCGAGGATCAATTCCGAGGACATCAGACAAGACCTCCTTGCTTTCCCGACACGATCAATTCCGAGGAGAAAGACCGCCGGACCCCCGCACGCCGGGAGTCCGGCGGGAGCGCTGAGCTAGTGAGCCGGTGCCTTCCCCCCCCTCAGCCGGGCCTTCAGGGCGCTGATGGCCGGCCAGAAGGCGATCAGGGCCGCCGCGATGACCAAGGGAAGGGCGATCGGAGGCTGCACGAAGATCAGGAGAGACCCCTGCGACATGATGAGGCTCTGCCGCAGGGTCTGCTCGGCCATGTCGCCGAGGACCAACGCCAGCAGCATGGGGGCCATGTTGTAGTCCAGCTTCTTGAATGCCCACCCGATGACCCCGAACAGCATCATGTACCAGATGTCGATCATCCGGTTGTTCACCGCGTACGCGCCGATCGCGCAGATGAAGATCAGCAGGGGCATCAGGATCGAGAAGGAGATCCTGAGGACCGCGGCGAAGAGCGGCGCGAAGGCCACGACCACGAGGAACCCAAGCACGTTTCCGACCCAGGTGCTGCCGATCAGGCCCCACACGAATTCCGGCTTGTCCTTGAAGAGCATGGGCCCGGGCTGGAGTCCCCAGATCATGAGTCCGCCCAGGATGACCGCCGCGGTGGGCGAGCCCGGGATGCCCAGGGTGAGCATGGGCAACAGGGCCGAGGTGCCCGCGCCGTGGGCCGCGGCCTCGGGGGCGAAGATGCCCGCAATATGGCCCTTGCCGTACTCGCCCACCTCGTCCTCCTTGGCCCCGGCCTTCGCGAACCCGTAGGCCATGAACGAGGCCGGCGTGGCGCCGCCCGGCTTGAAGCCCATCCAGCAGCCGACGATGGCGCCCATCACCACTTCATACTTGTACCTCACCATGTCCCGCAGGACCCAGGTGATATCGCTCAGCTTCATCTTGACCTTGACCCCTTCGAGCTTCAGACCCTCCTCGACCGTCAGGAAGATCTCCCCGAGCCCGAACAGGCCGATGACGGCCACGATGAAGTTGAACCCGCCCATCAGCGGCTCCAGGCCGAAGGTCAGGCGCAGCGCACCGCTGACGATGTCGATTCCGACGGCGGCCAGGATGAAGCCGACGGCCGTGGCCACCACGGTCTTGAGCGGCGACTTCCCCACCAGTCCGACGAAGGCGCTGAACGTGAGGAGCATCACGCCGAAGGTCTCGGGCGGGCCGAACATCAAGGCGAACGCCGCGATGATGGGGGCGAAGAAGGTCAGAAGGATCGTCCCGAAGAGGGCGCCGACGGCGTGAGCGAAGAACGCGGCGGTGAGCGCTCTGCCCGCCTGGCCCTTCTTGGCCATGGGATATCCGTCGAAGGTGGTCGCCACGGCCCACGGCTCCCCGGGTATGTTGAACAGGATCGAGGTGATGCAGCCTCCGTACAGCGCCCCCCAGTAGAGGGACGACAGCAGAATCACGGCGGCGACCGGCGGCATGACGAAGGTGACGGGAATCAGGATGGCGCATCCATTGGCGCCGCCCAGACCCGGCAGCACACCCACGATCACGCCCAGGACGAGCCCGACGAACGCAACGAAAAGATTGAAGGGCTGGAATGCCACCTGCAGCCCCATCGACAAGTTGGACAGGATGTCCACCATTGCTGGCTTCTCCTTTCCCGTCAGAATCGAAGGATCTGAGCGCCAAAGAGCCCCATCGGCATCGGAATCAGGAAGAACTTCTCGAACACGATGTAGGAAACCAGGGGAACGAGGATGCCGACCAGGAGGCTCGTTCGCCAGCTATGGTCACCCGCCCACTTGATGTAGCCAACCAGGTAGAACATGGCCGAGACGTACAGGCCGACCACTTCGATGAAGAGGATCATCAGGCACGCGGGAATGAATACGATGAGGATCGGCTTCATCCCGCCGAGCCCGACGAAGGGCTTGTCCCCCTTGACGGAGCCGGTTCCTTTGATGGCCTGCCGGATGACCATGCCGGTCCCGCCGATCACCAGCACGGCCATCACGAAGGGGAAGAACCCTCCCTTTGGGCCCTCCGCCTCCCATCCGACCCCGATTCTCAGGCAGTCCGCCGCGACGATCACACCGAAGAGCATGAGGATCAGCGCCGTAATGATATCCGCCTTCTTCGTAAGCATTGCCTCTCCTTGCCGCGAGACATCCGCTGCGATACATCCCTCATCCGCCAGACCGCGGCTGGGCGGATGATGTTGTTTCGCTCTCCTCCTGAATTCGCGCCGTCAACGCCCCGAGGACACGCGAACGCGAACCGAGGACCTCTCCCGGACACGGCGACGTCGAGCGGCGCCGCCCGGAAGAGGTCCCGCTTTGTTCGCGCCGAATTCGCGAAACCGCGCCGGCCCGCACGGGTCGTCCTGTGACGCCCCAGCCGAGCCGGACGCTCTCGATAGCCGGAAGGCTTTTACTTCAGCAAGCCTCCCTTCACCATGAGATCCTTGGTCATCTTCTCTTTATCCTCCAGCCACTTCACATAGTCGTCTCCGGTCAGGAAGGCGGGCTTCAGGGCGAAATCGGCGAGGTATTTCTTCCAGTCCTCCGTCTCCGTCACCTTCTTGAAGAGCTCGACGTACCCTTGCTGCACATCCTTCGAAATCTTGGGGGCGGCAAAGATCCCGCGGAGCATGAGGTAGCTCATGTCTACCCCGGTGGCCTCCTTCAAGGTCGGGATCTTGTCCCACTCGGGGAGTGGGATCCGCTGGTTGTCGATGACCGCCAGCGGTCGAACCTTCCCGGCCTTCCAGTGGCTCACGCACTCCGAGGGGTTGTTCACCGTGGAATCGATGTGCTTCCCCACCATCTCCACGCAGACCTCCCCGCCGCCCTTGAAGGGGATGTAGGCGAACTTCGTCCCGAAGGCCTGGTCGAGCATGACGGTGATGACTTGATCTTCCTGCTTCGTCCCCGTGCCGCCCATCTTGAACTTGCTGGGCTGCATCTTCACGGCATCCAGATATTCCTTCGCCGTCTTGTAAGGGGATTCCGCGTTCACCCACAGGATGAACCAGTCCAGGCCGAGCCGGGCGATGGGTGTCAAGTCTCTATAGCTGAACGGAACCCCGGTCGCCAAGGGCGTCGTGAAGAGGTTGTCCAGGGTGATCATGACCGTGTTCTCTTCACCGGCCTTGCCCTTCATATAGAGGAATGCTTCCGCTCCGGCGCCGCCGGACCGGTTCACCACGATCCAGGGAGTCGTGGTGATCTTGTTCTTCTGGAACAAGGGCGAGATGAATCGGGCCATGATGTCCGCCCCGCCCCCGGTTCCCGCCGGGACGTTGAACTCCACCGGCTTGGTGGGCATCCAAGCGGCTGCCGCACTCCCGCCCCAGATGCCGACGATACCGACGGCCAACGCAACCGCCGCGACCAAGTACCAGGCCCTTGAAATGCGGTACATCGTCATGTGCCTCCTCCTTTTCCTTCCACTCCCGTTGAGGAAAGCCCGGGCAACCTCAGCCTCCGAATCCAGGCGCTGGGTTGCCTCTCAACTAGCACTGTACCGCCCGCCTCATCCCAACGATGCCGACAAGAACCCCAAGGGACGGGCCCTGCCATGCCCACCGGTCTTGCCATCTCACCCTCATCCCTCTCGATATCGGAAGCGGGGAGAGACGTGGGGGACGGCCGGCTCGGCTGAGGTAGACCTCATGCAGGATCGGTAGCCGATTCACTTGATGTCGCCGTGGAACGGCTGTGAGCATGATAGATCTGACGGACGATTCGACGCTCCCTGGCAGGAAAATCCTGCCGTGGGAGTCGTCGCGCGGAACGAGAAACCACTGCCAGACCGGAACCGTGTCCGTCAGAAAGCGGGAAGACGGCTGGTCTCAGTGTGTTGACACTCAGGCGGCCGGCAAGCCTTGCAATAACTGCTGGCTGCAGAGCCACCGAGGCGGCGGGCCTGTCATCGGGGTCCAAATCGTTGGGACTAAAATCGAGAAGATCGAAGGCGGGACAGGTCTGTGCGGCGAGGATAAGCGTCCCCCACCATCCTCCGAATCTCATCCGCCGCCGCTGGCGCCTCATGAGCCTCATTGTGTTGCTCCGGCTCGAGGATTGCCGATCGTCAGAGATAGTATGAATCGCCGACTTCAGTATCAAGCGCGCTACGGATACTTGTCTTGTCTGCGGAACCCCGATCACACTTGGGCAGAATGCCTGCTCAGCCCGGCGGACGAGGCGGAGGGGGATCCCATCCCCCTCCGCCCTGCCTTAGTTCCTATCGGGCGGCACCCAGTTATCCCCGAGTACGTTCAGTCCGTGCCACCCGGCGAAGCTTACTACTGGTTCAGTCCGGTCCCCTCGCCGACGTCCATCGCGTCGTAGTCGGCCGGCGTCGCAACCGCGACCTGGATCGGCACGCCCTGCGCCTTGACCTTGGTGTCCACAAACGCCTGCAGATTGGCGATGTGCTGATCGGTCAAGTGCGCGAAGCGGCCCTGCAGCTTCACATACTCGCGAACCGGCTTGTACTGCTTGGGCTTGTGCTGGAACTTGTACACGCCCTCTTCCCACTCGTACAGGCTGAACATACCGGTCTCGATGGCCAGCTTGGCGAGCATCACCGTCTTGTCCTGGTCGGTCTTCCAGCCCTTCGGGCAGGGAGCGTGGATGTGGAGGAACGTCGGCCCGACCACGTTCAACGCCTTCCGGACCTTGTTCATGAGGTCGATCGGGTAGGCTATCGAGGCCGTGGCCACGTACTTCACCGCCGGATGACCGCCGATGACGAGCTGCGGCGGATCCTTGGGGTAGAGCTTCTTCCCTTCGGGGATCATCTCTCCCGGAGGCGTGAAGGTGGTGTTGCCGCCGTACGGAGTGGTCGGAGAGGTCTGGATGCCCGTGTTGGCGTAGGACTCGTTGTCATAGCAGATGAACAGGGCATCGTGCCCGCGGTACATCATGGCGGACATGGCCTGCAGCCCGATGTCGATCGAGCCGCCGTCGCCGGCCATCACGATGATGTTGGGAAACTCGCCCTGCCACTTCCCCTTGCGGATCAGCACCTTGTATGCCGCCTCGATCCCCGAGGCCACGGCGCCGCCGTTGGTGATCTGGGTGTGCATCCAGGGCACAGCATAGGGGGTGCAAAGGTAGCTGGCGTTGGCCACGTACATGCACCCGGTCGGGCCGAGGAAGATGGTGTTCGGGCCGGCCGCCTTGGCCACCAGCCGGTACTGCAACGCCGGGCCGCAGCCGGCGCAGGTCCGGTGTCCGGGAACGTAGTACTCTTCCTTGGGAATGTTCCGGACCTTCTTGATCATCGGAAGCATCTGGGTTTTGATAGCAACAGCCATTGCTGGCTCCTTTCGTTCGCGTATCGTTTAGCCTAGGCGAAACAGGCAACTCCCCGTTTCACGCCTCACACGGTCGCCCTCTAGGCATCGAGCTCGTGGTTGACCCAGTAACAGCTCTTCTTCATCTTGCCCGCCTTCAGGGCGTTGGACATGACCTCGGCCATCCAGTAGAACTCCTTCAGGGGCACCATCTCACCGCCCAGACCGGCCATGAAGGAGGTCGTAAGCGGCCGCTGCGGACAGTCGTAGAGCGAGGCGCGGACCTCGTGCAACAGGTTCCCGCCCTTCATGGCGCCGCCGTAAGAAGTGCTGGTCTCGATCACGCCCACGGCCTTGAACTTCGACAGGATGTTGGCCACGTCCTCGGTCGGCCACGGCCGGACGAAGCGCAGCTTCACCAGCCCAACCTTCACCCCTTGCGCCCGCAGGCGTCGGACCGCATGCCGGGCCGTCATCGCATGGGCACCTTGCATGAAGAAGACCATCTCGGCGCCTTCGGTCATGAACTCTTCCACGAAGGGGGCGTAGTTCCGACCGAAGATCTTGTTGTAGTCCGCGATGGCTTCCCTGATCACCCGGGGAGCATCCAGCATGGCCTCCGCCCGCTGCAGGTCCATGATCGTCCCCTGATCCGGCCGGATCTGCGGTCCGTGCGAGATGGGGCGCTTCGGATCCAGCGGATGGGGCAGCTTGTAGGGCGGCAGGAACTCGTCCACCTGACTCTGGTCGGGGATGCTGCACTTCCCCGGGATATGGGAGACGAAGTACCCGTCCTGACAGACCATCTGGGGCAGCAGGACCCGATGGTCCTCGCCTACCCGGTAGTTGATGAGGCAGTTGTCAAACGCCTCTTGCGGGGTCTCGGCCCAGCCCAAGAGCCACCCCTGGTCCCGGGTGGACATGGCGTCGGTCTGTTCCGACCCGAAGTCGCCCGGCGGATCCAGGCCGCGGTCGGCGATCATCATCTGCAGCGGGATGCGCCAGGTCTCCATCGCGTACGTCACGCCCACGCCGGAGCTGCCGGTCAGCGCCCGGGCTCCGGCCGCGGCGGCGCCGAACACCACGGACAGTTGGCCGTGCTCGCCCTCGCCGTGGATGAACTCGGCATCCAGCTCGCCGTTGGCCACCATCTTGGCGAGCTCCATCATGATCGCGGTATACGGTCGAATGGGGTAGGAGCAGATCACCTCCACCTTGGCAAGCTTGGCCGCATAGGCCGAAGAGGCGCATCCACTCAGGGTCATCTCTTTCGCCATGGGAACTCCCTCCTTAGAACGGTTTCTCCAGTCGGACCACGCCGTCTTCGAAATCCAGCTCATAGGCCTGGGTCAGGGCGCCGGAGGTGCACTCGTTGATACAGATCGAGCATCCCTTGCAGTACTTGGCGTTCCACACCGGCTCGTCCTCTTCCGCGTTGAGCTGCCAGCAGGCATCCGGACAGAAGATGATGCAGCTCATGCACAGGTTGCACTTCTCGGCATCGATCACCGGCCGATAGATCCGCCAATTACCCGTGATCATCATGGGCTGCTCGGTCACCGGCGCCGGCGTGATACACCCGAGGGGCACCTCTTTTTCCTTGGGAATCTTGAAATGCATCGCATACCCTCCTTGAAGTGGACCCATATCCTTACAGGGTCTTGATCGTGGCCTGATCGTGTCCCTTGTACATGGCATCCTTGTTCTTGACCACCTGGGCCAGACTCTCGAGCTTCACCGCACCCGTGGCCTTGACGAGCGCGCCCAGGATGGGGGCTGCCACGCCCGCCCCGAGTCCGACGGAGTCGATGCCGCCTTCGGATCCGGAGAAGTCCACCGTCCGGCTGCCGCAGATCTTGTTCGCATCCACGCACACGATCTGCTTCAACAGATCCTTGTTGGGGATGAACTTCAGGATATCCTCGGGCGTCCGGTCGGTGTTGACCACCAGGGTGCCGCCCTTCGCCATCCCGCGAAGGACGTTGATCCCCTTCACGATGGTGGCATCCGCCACGATGACGACTTCCGGCTTCTCGTTCTCGTACTCGTACCGCTCCTCGATCTCCTCGTCGCTGATCCGCGCGTACTTCCGCAGGGGAACATTCACCCGGTCCGGCAGGTCCACGTAGTTGTCGAACGCCTGGGTGAACTTGCCTTCGAAACCGGCGGCAGCCGCAATGCCGTTGGAGATATCGCGTCCTTCCTTGTCTTGGATGACGCCCCGAACCCACACCGTGAACTGTTTGATGCTTGCCATGAGTCCCTCCTTGACCTGCTGGTTATTTTCTCTGAACTCACCGGATCTCGCGTCACGCCGCGAGGGTATCGTCACCTCCCTTCCCCTGGTCCCGCACGAGGTGCGGGACTATTTCATGGTTTTCACCTGCGTCCGGGCGTCCGTGAGGTGCCGCGCGGTCACGCGGAAACTGTCGGACGGCCGGGTACGATACTCCTCCAGCGCCAGGATCGCCGCCTTCTTGCAGACGAGCTCCAGATCGGCTCCCGTCCAACCGCCGGTGGCGTCCGCCAATTCGCCCAGGTTCACCTCTTCGGTGAGCGGCAGGCCTTCGGTCTGGATGGCCAGGATCTCCCGCCGCTCGTCCCGCGTCGGAAGCGGCAGCTCCAGGACATAGTCGAAACGGCCCGCCCGCAAGAGCGCGGGCTCCATCATGTCCGGCCGATTGGTGGCTCCCAGGACGACCACGCCCAGCGAGCCGTGCAGGTCGTCCAGCTCACGGAAGAGCTGACTGACCAGACGGGAGAAGAGGCTCCCGGCCTCCAGGGCGGATCGGACCGGGACCAGGGATTCGATCTCGTCGAAGAATAGGATACAGGGAGAGGCCTGCTTTGCCCGCTTGAAGACCTCGCGCAGGCCCTTCTCCGACTCCCCCACCCACTTGGAGAGCAGGCTCGGCTGATCCACCGTGATCAGGGTGAGCCCCATCTCTCCGGCGAGGGCCCGGGCCAGGATGGTCTTGCCGGTCCCCGAGGGTCCGGTGAGCAGGATGCCTTTCGGCGGGTTGAACCGCGTGTGACCGATGAGGGCGCCGCCCCCGCGGAAGAGCTGCATGATGGAGACGAGGGTCCGCTTCGTCTCGGCGAGCCCACCCACGTCTTTCAAGGTCGTCCGCGGCCGCTCGGCCATGAACTCCCGCGTGGCGGTGGGCGCGACGACCTTGAAGGCCGCCATGAAGTCGTCGAGGACGATCTGGGCCTTGACGTTGTCGAACTCGGGCTTGCCATCCACTTCGAACCGCACCTGGGGGAGGAGGCGGCGCAGGGCTACCATCCCGGCCTCCTTGCAGAGGACGGCCAGGTCGGCGCCCACATAACCGTGAGTGATGTCCGCCAGCTGGTCCAGGTCCACGTCCGGCCCCAGCGGCATCCGCCGCGAATGGATCCCCAGGATGTGTCGCCGCCCCTCGCGCCCGGGAACCCCGAGGGTGATCTCGCGGTCGAACCGGCCGGGCCGCCGGAGCGCCGGGTCCACCATGTCCGGCATGTTGGTGGCCCCGATGACCATGACTTCCCCTCGTTCCACCAGGCCGTCCATGAGGGCCAGGAGCTGGGCCACGACCCGCTTCTCGACGTCTCCCACCACCACGGAGCGCTTGGGCGCCAGGGCGTCGATCTCGTCCAGAAAGATGATGCTGGGGGCGTTCCGCCGGGCCTCTTCGAAGACCTGACGCAGCTTGGCTTCGCTTTCCCCGTAGAACTTGTGGATGATCTCGGGCCCGTTGACATGGATGAAGTGGGCCCGCACCTCGTGGGAGACGGCCCGAGCGATGAGCGTCTTGCCCGTGCCGGGTGGCCCGGTGAGCAGGACGCCGCTCGGCGGATCGATGCCGAGCATTCCGAAGAGCTGGGGGAACTTCAGGGGAAGCTCGACCATCTCCCGGACCAGCGACACCTCCCGGTCCAGGCCGCCGATGTCCTCGTAGGAGACGCGGTAGGCCTTCTCCGCCGACACCTCGGGAGCCCGGAAAGAGATCGCAGTGTCGTTGGAGATGAGGACCGCCCCGCGTGGATTCGAGCCATCAACCGTGAATGACCGCGGTCGCGCCCCCAGGAACGTGATCTGGACGTGATCCCCGATGATGACGGGAAGCCCGAGCAGGAGTTGACGGATGTGCGGGATCTCCTCCTCGGTGGGAGCGCTCTGGTTCGCCTGGACCGGCGACAGCAGGATGGAGTTCGCGGCCTTGAAGGGGACTTTCTTGACGCTGACGTATTCGTCCACGCCGGCCTGGGCGTTGGTGCGCGTGGTTCCATCCATCATGATCAGATACTGGCCGCAGTGGCTTGGGGGGGCCTGCACAGCGCGCGGCACCGTGGGGCGGCGGCGCGTGATCAAGAGCACATCCCCCGGGGCGGCATGGAGCCGTATCAGGTCGTCCGCATCCATGCGGGCAAAGCCCTTTCCCACGTCCTCCAGGAAAGCTTCGGCTACGCGGAATTTGTGTTCTTCCGACGCTACATTCACTCGGAGACTCCCAGGTCAGGGGGAGGGGAGGCCGGATCGGCGGTCCCGCTGCGCCACTCTTTCGTCGCGAAGGCCAATCCCTCCATCTCCGTGATATGCTCGCGCATCCGGAGCTCGGCCGTCTCGGGGTCCCGGGCCTCCACCGCCCGCAGGATGGCCCGATGCTGCTTGAGCGATCGGAGCGGGCGACCGCCCGTGTTGAGCGACGCCTCCCGAGTTTCCTGCAGGCGGTCCATCAGGCCGTCCATGATCCGGAGGAGGATGTCGTTCCCCGACGCTTCGGCCAGCAGGAAATGAAACGTGGTGTCGGCCTTGATGCCGTTGTCTCCCTGTCGGACGAGCTGCTCCTGATCGTTCAGAATCTCGCGCATCCGCTGGATGTGATCGGGGGTCGCGCGGCGCGCGGCGAGGGCGGCCAGGTCCGGCTCGATCACCATCCGGACCTCGAACAGCTTTCGCTGGTTGTCCCAGGAGTTAAACAAATTTGTGGCGAAGGGATCGGGGCGCTGGTCGGCGGGATTGGCGACCAGGAAGGTCCCTTCGCCCGGCCGGGCTTGCAGGATGCCGAGGGATTCGAGTGCGCGGATGGCTTCGCGAACTGTGGAGCGGCCGACATCGAGGGTCTTGGCCAGTTCACGTTCTGCGGGCAGGCGGTCCCCGACCTTCAGACGGCCGGAGGTGATGAGATCCCGAACCTGTCCGATGATCTCTTCAGAGACCCGAATCTTGCGGACGACCTGAAATGCCTTGCGACTCACCGCTTCCATGCTCCCCCCCTGCTGGCGCACAGTCATTTCGGTGTCGCGTCGAACCGCGAAGGTCGCTCGGCGGCCTCTTCGGCTGCCGAGAATGAGAATCCCGGGGACCAACTTTGCGGTTAGATGGTCGGGTGGTCGGACCGGAACACCTATAATCTGTTACAACCCATGGAATTCGTCAAGGCCTTTTTTTTCATATATTTATAGGGGAGTGAAGCGATCTTCTATGTCGGTATTTACGACGAGATCGAAGCCCCTGTGACCACCCGGGGGAAGAACACCCAAAACAGGCTGCTAACAGCCGAAAAGCTCACTTTCGCCCAGGCTGCTCAAAAAGGTCCAGATGCAAGGCGGCGCGTGAAGGGCAGAGTGAGGCGTACTCCAGAATTGGGCGCCCCAAAAGGCCGCAGAGGGGAGCATGCAGGGTGCGGCTAGACCACGGGGTGCAGAGCGGTCACGCCACAATCCACGAAGATCGTCTGCGCGGTCACGCCGGTGGCGTCACAGACCAGATAGAGGACGGCATTGGCGGCATCCTCTGGGGTCGGAATTCGGCCCATGGGACTCCCCGCGATGGCCTTCTCCTTCACGCTGGCGGGCCAGTTCACGAAGCCCGTGTCCACGAAGCCTGGCGCGATGGCGTTGACGCGGATGTTGTCCTTGCCGAAGGCGCGGGCCAGGGATTTGGTGATCGCCCCCAGCGCCGCCTTGGATGCCCCATAGATGATCGAGCTGCCCGCCCCCTGGTAGGCCGCCACGGAGGTGGTGTTGACGATGGCGCCGCCTCCCGCCTTCAGCATGTGGGGGATGGCCGCGCGGGTGACGTAGATCGGCCCCTTGACATTGATCTGCCAGGTCCGCTCCAGGACCTCCTCGGTGAGGCCGTCCAACTGCCGGTGCGGTACCGCCGTGCTCCAGCCGGCGTTGTTGACCAGGACGTCCAGTCGGCCGAATTGTTTCGCCGCCTCGTCCACCAGCCGGATCGCCTCGGCCTCCACGGCAACATCGGCTTTCATGGCGAAGGCCCGGACGCCGAGTCGACGCACAGCCTCGACGGTCTCCTCCGCCTCCTTCGCGCGACGGGAGTAATTGATGGCCACGTCGGCCCCCTCCCCTGCGAGCTTCAGCGTGATCGCGCGCCCCATTCCGGTGCCACCTCCGGTCACCAGCGCTGCTTTGCCTTTGAGCTTCACTGGGCCCTGCCTCCTTTCCAATCGATCACGGCGCCGCGCAGCCCCGCCCGACTCTCGGCATCCAGCGCAATCGGGATTCCCTCGATCTCCAGCCGCGAGACTCCGTGCGGCTCCTCGGTGAACACGACGCGGAATCCCGCGCCGCCTCACCCATACATGAAACCGACCCGAATGCCCAGGCGCGGCTTGTCGGTCCGTCGCAACTCCTCGAACTCCCGCCGCGCCTTTGCGCTCATCTGGATCATGGCCGCCCCCCCTCCGCTGGCCACTATAGCATGACATCACAACTCCACCCAGATGCGGCTGGGCCACAGGAAGAAACCTGCGCAATGGCCATTCCGTTGGATGCGCACCCGCAATCACGCGCTTGGTTGTTGGGCATTTCCGCCACCCGAGAACCTCTTCTTGCGCGCCATCTCTGCGCAGACCCTGATTGCCTCCTGCAAATTCCTTGGGTCTGCATACCCCTTCCCCGCGCGGCCATAGGCTGTTCCGTGGCCGGGACCTGTAACGGGAAACGGGAGCCCGCTGTAGATGATCACGCTCTCACCAAACGCAGCAGCCTTCAGAGCAATGTTCCCCTGGTCATGATAGAGATAGACGATGCCGTCCAGTTTCCTATCCTTGGCCCGGAGGAGTATCGTATCGGCGGGATAGGGGCCGGACATCACGAATCCGAATCGCCTTGCCTCTTCGACCGCCGGCGTGAGAATGGTGGCCTCTTCGTCGCCAAATGCCCCGCCCTCGCCCGCATGCGGGTTCAAGGCCGCCACACCGATTCTCGGCGCGGAGGCGAGGAACAGCCGAATCGTGTTCCCCAGATGCTCGACTGTCTTGACAATTCTATCCTGAGTCAGATTGGCGACAATGTCTCGGAAGGGCGTATGACCCACCACGGAGGAGCGGAAGATCTGATCCCATTTCAGGACGAGCTTCACGAGAGACACTCCGGCTTCCTCCTGCAACAGTGCCCCTTCATCAGGAAGCGTGCATCCAGCGAGATGCAGAGCCTCCTTATTCAACGGTGCTATGACGAAGCCGTCGAGTAGTCCGCTGGACGCTAGCCTGACCGCCTCGCCGATGTGGGCAATGGAATTTTTGCCGTTGGTCCCATCAGCGGCACCCCATCGGAAGTGCTTGTTTTCTTCAACGTCACAGTCCAGGATGCGTATTGTACCCGGGGATGGTTCCCCGTCGCCTGGACCGGACATGATGGCGAGTGCCGCCGGACACCCGAGAGCCTCGTTCATCAATGCCATGGTTCGAGCGCTGCCGATGACGATTGGATCGCATATGCGCAGGATGTCTGAACCCATTGTAGCTTTAATGATTATCTCGGGCCCGATTCCCGCCGCATCCCCCATGACTATTCCAAGTCTTGGTTTCCGTTCCACCTTAGTCTCCTTAAGCGTGCGTAGGCCGCCGAAGCACCTCGCCCTTGAAATGGCTTACCCTTGGAAGGGCTCGTTGATTGCACTACTCAAGCGTCCAGCCTCCGTCGACGAGAATCGTCGCCCCGGTAATGTAAGAGGCGTCCTCTGTACAGAGGAAAGCTGCCATGCCAGCGACATCCTCCGGATCACCAATTCGGCCGAGCGGGATCATGCTCAGATTCTTTTGGAGATTCTCGGGCCGCGAAAGATAGTCTCTATTTATCTCGGTCCGGATGCTTCCCGGCGCGACGCAATTCACTCGGATCCCATACCGCGCCCATTCCGTCGCCAGCACCTTCGTCAGCATTACGACTCCACCTTTGCTGGCATCGTACGGCGCCTGGTTTCGCTGAGCGACAAAGGACTGAACCGACCCGATGTTCACAATTGACCCAACACCTTGTTTGACCATGTGGCTGGCAGCCGATTGGGAGCAGAAGAACATCCCCTTCAGGTTGGTGTCCAATGTCTTGTCCCAAAGATCTTCGGTGACCTCGAGCGCGGGAGTCCGAATCGACATGCCAGCGTTGTTCACGAGAATATCCAGGCGGCCAAAGAGATCGACGACTCTACGCGGAACGGCCTGCGCTTCCGCCGTTTTCCCGATGTCAGCAGCAAGCCCGACGCTCCGTACACCAAGGGGCAACAAGGTCTCCGCGGCCGCCTTGACGGCGGACTCGTTTCTGCCGACTAGCGCCACATCGCACCCGGCCTGGGCCAGCCGCCGGCCGATGGCATAGCCGATACCCCTGCTGCTCCCCGTGATCAAAGCCGCCTTTCCCGCGAGGCTATAGCTGATCATTGTGCCGCCTCCTACGCATGAGACCTCCATCGGGTTGTCGCACCACCTGGACCTTGCCGCCTGCAGCCATATGCTCCAGCCGGGCTCGACTCGTACAGGGGGAATGAATCGTAAATGCCGTCCGCAGATGCTGCCAGGCTGATCCGGCAATTCCCTCGATTGGGAGGAGACACCCCTCAGCCGTCTATCAGCACAACGTAGTCGCCAAACAGGAGAAACGCATACACGACCTTGCCATCATAACTGTTCCGAATTGAAGAGGCCTTCCTTGGCACGATCCCCTGAATGGCTTCCCCATGCCACGGCAGCACCACGTCCTGAAGCCGTTGTTTTCTCTGGCGGGATCACGACTTCGCCTCGATTCACCTGGCCCCCAGTAGCAAATTCGGCAAGAAGGTGGATAGGGAGGGAAAATAGATGAGGATTGCCAGATCAAAGATCATAACCGCAAGAAACGGCATGAGCGCACGAGTGTAGCCACCAAGGGAGCAATTCGATACGCGCAGCACCGTATACGTCACCATCCCCACAGGAGGGGTGAGAAGTGCGAGCATTAGATTGAAGACAATGAGGACACCAAAGTAGACCGGATCGATCCCGAGCTTCTCCGTCATGGGAACGAGGAGCGGGCAAAACACGATGAGAATCGGATTGGTGTCGATGACGCATCCCATGATCAGAAGAAGCACATTGATTCCAATCAGGAATCCGTAAATATTGGATCCCAGATGCAGGTTGGCGAAGGTGTCCATGAGGAGTTGCGGGAATTGGGCTTTTGCCAAGACGAGGCCAAAAAAGGTTGCCGTGCTAATGATAAACAGGATTTCCGCAGAGAAGAGCGCCGTCCGGAGAAACGAGGAGGCGAGATGCCTGAGGGTGAATTCCTTGTAGACCATGAGCCCCAGCACGAGTGCATACGCACAGGCGGTGGCGGATGCTTCGGTCGGCGTGAACAGGCCGGACACGATTCCGCCAACCAGGATGATAGGTGTCAGAAGGGCCGGAAAGGCATCTGCAAATGAACGCGCGAGAGTCGATAGGCTAGGTCGAGACGGGTGAGATCGCGGGAAGTCCTTGCGTCGTGTCATGCAATAGATGAATAGCATCAACGAGCCGCCTAGCAGGAAGCCGGGGATCGCACCTGCCAACAAGAGCCGTCCGATGGAAACAGATGTGACGCTCCCGTAGATCACGAATGGAATGCTCGGTGGAATAAGTGGACCGATGGTTGAGGCTGCGGCGGTCAGCGCGGCGGAGAAGTTTCGCTCGTAGCCTCGTTTCTCCATTGCGTCCATCACGACCGCGCCTAACCCAGAGGCATCCGCAACCGCGGAACCGGACATCCCGGCAAAGATCATGTTCGCGACCACATTGACGTATCCCAAACCACACTTCAGGTGGCCCACCAGATCGTCTGTGAAGCGGAAGATTCGACGTGTGATCCCCCCCGTGTTCATGAGCTCCCCGGCGAGCACAAAGAAGGGTATGGCCATGAGCGTGAAAGAGTCGATGCCGTTGATCATTCGCTGTGGCATGGCAAGGAGAGACCCTGCCGGACTTGCAAGCATATAGAGTGCGGCGCTTAGCCCGATGGAAAAGGCGACCGGCATCCCAATGGCAAAGAGCGCAAGCATGCTGCCTAGAAGAACAAGCGCGGCGGTGTACTCGGGAGACATGGCTTTCGCCTCCTTATTGGGCTTGTGCGCTAAGCGTCTGTTTGATCAGATCAATGATCACAAGGAGCATAGCCCCTGCCGAGAGGGTCAGGGAGGAATAGACCCAGGACGTTGGGATACCGAGACCGGGAGTAAGCTGGTTTCTGATTAGGGGCGAGAGACTCAACTGCGTACTGAGCCAGCACAGAATCAGGACGAACATCCCCATCAAGAGAAGAGTCGTGAGGTGGGCGGCTTTCCTCAGCCCCGACGGCAGTGCGTCGGCAAGCATGGTCATGGCGATGTGTGAGCCCCTGCGAAGGGAGACGATGGCCCCGACGAAGACCAGCCATATCATCGAGTATCTGGCGAGCTCTTCGGTCCATACAAAGCCGAAACTGAACACATTCCGAAGGACCACCTGCAAGAGAATTGAAGCCAACATGACCGCGAGCATGACGGAGATCAAGTACTCACACCCTCTGATGAATCTTCCCATGTGAGCCTCCTGGAGATCTGATAGGGCTCGGTGGATGGTTGGAGAGGGCCGGCCTCGCACAGGGCATCTGGCGTAAGTCAGGATGCCTTCTGCCTCTTGGCTCGAGACGGCCCGGGTGGCTGTTCTCTTGCCGCCGCTGGTCTCGCGACAGGCTACGTGGTTGCACCTCGGTCGGGAGCCTGTCGTGAGACCTGGCGACGGCGGCTGGCGTGAGGGCGGAAGGCCCGGAGCCAATGGTTGCGAACAGGCGCTTCGTCAGGATACACGGAAGCCTCACGGGAATCGCATCTCACGCCGAAGGGATCCTCGATCAGAACTGGCGGATGCGGTTGATTAGATCCCACGTGAGCGTTTTCCCGTCCTGAAACTCCTTCCAGACTTCCTTCGCCCGCTCGGCGAACTCTTCGACGCGCGGAGTCGTCACGACTTGGACGCCCGCTCGTTTCATGGCCGCAAGGCTCTTCTCCTCGCTGGTCTTCAGCTCCGCGCGGCGCCACAACACGGACTCCTTGGCCGCAGCCGCAATAATGCCCTGGAGATCGGCCGATAGCCCCTGATAGAAGCGGTCGTTAATTATGATCGGCACGGCGACGTAGATGTGTTGGGTTAGCGATAGGTGTTTCTGTACCTCATGCAAGCGTGCGGTAAAGAGTTCATCGATGGAATTCTCGACCCCATCCGCCACCCCCTGCGACAGCGAGGTGTACACCTCGCCCCAGGAGATGGGAACCGGTGTCGCCCCCATCGCACGAATGGTTCCAGCGTTAAGGGGGTTCTCGGGCGAGCGAATCTTTAGACCTTTCAGGTCACTCGGCCCGTGCACGGGGCGGACGGAATTCATCAAGTGTCGGGGGCCACGATTCAAGGCGCCAAGCACTCGGATGCCGGTTGTCTTGACCATATGCTGGTGGATTTCCTCGCCGATCGGGCCTTCGACTACCTTGATGTAGTGCTCCAAGCTGGTGTGAAGATAGGGCATTGTCAGCGCGTAGGCCATCTTATCCACCAGACCTATGATGTCGTAACCGACCTCCGCCATCTCGACGGTGCCCAGAGCCACCCCTTCCATGAATTCCTTGGTCGCGCCGAGCTGATTTGCCGGATATATTTGCACCGCGATGTCCTTGGTCTTCTGCTCGACGGCCTCCTTGAATTTGACCATGGCCACGTACTCTGGGTTCTCGACAGAGGCGGCGGCCGTCCCCGCAAAACGAATTACGCGCTTGGCTGCTTCGCTGGGTGTGGAGGAGAGGAGTAGCGTAGATAAAGCGACCACGAGAATTGCCGAGCTGCACATGCCGGTCTTCATTGGCGGTCCTCCTTTCGGTCCCACAATTGAGTTGATAAGGGCAACGCTCAGATCAACCACCCCTCGAAGCACTTGGTTTCCCAGAGGCATCAGGAGTCAATCTTGTCTTGGGAAGGCATCCTTCGTCGCAACCTAACCGGGCCGTGCGGTGAGGTTCAGGGTCTTCTTTCCCATCGACCATTCGTCTTATGAATGCTAAAACGTTTAACCTAACGCAAGATAGTCATATGGGATTTCGATGTCAAGTGAAAACTATCGCGATAATTGTGAATTCTCGCCGACCACCACGATCTGAGACTGCCATCGGTTATGATTCGTGCAAATACATCTAGTTACGGTCTTGTAAGCTATGGCCATCATCAATACCCCATCCACGGCCGTGGCACCACCGGCAGGTCATGCATCTGCGGAAGGATGGGTGGCGTTGAAATGGCGCAGATTATCTGGAAGAGTCGTTGATATTTCAATCGCATGCGGAGCATTTCTGTGGGGATTCAATTGCGCTGCTGTAACATGTTAGATTATTTACGATAGTATTCTCATGCGATGGATGGAAGGATTGACTATTCCTTTGAGTTGGTGTAACGTTTCACCATGAAGATCAAGCGGCCAACCATCAAAGATATCGCCAGAGTTGCCGGAGTCTCCGCGGCAACCGTATCACTGGCCCTAAACAACCGCC
>JAPLLC010000029.1:20426-33688 GCA_026387775.1 Candidatus Methylomirabilota bacterium
AGCAAGGCCACCAAAGAGAAGATCAAGCGCATTGCGAGCGAGATCAATTATCAGCCAAACTTTACCGCTCGGAGTCTCGTTACCCGGAAGAGTCAGACGCTCGGTCTGATGATCACGAGCATCTTGAATCCCTTCTATCCCGAGCTGGCGAAGGGGATTGAAGATGCAGCCATGAGTTTTGGGTATAACATTATTCTTTGCAGCACTGATTCTGATCTAAGGAAGGAAAGGCACTTTACGCGGATGCTTCGCAGTAAGGGGGTGGACGGTATTATCTTCTCCTCTGTGGAAGCCAATGATCCAAATATCAAGCCCCTTCTTGAGGACGGTTTCCCATTTATCCTGGTGAATCGCAGAATCCTTAACCGATCTCTGCTAGAGCGAGTCAACTACATCGCCCTCGACAATTTCTCCGGCGGCTATATGGCCATGGAGCATCTCATTCGGTTAGGGCACAGACGCATTGCGGTCATCACCGGACCGCCCAATGTATCAAACAATATGGAAAGAACGAAAGGTGCCCGGAAGGCGATCTCGGATTACGGGCTGGCCTTTGATCCAAGCTTAGTCGCCGTGTGCCATTCCTCCAAAGAACTGGCCTATGAGGCTGCGAAGGGGTTTCTTTCCATGAAGGATCCCCCAAGCGCCATGTTCGCAGAAAACGATTACAAGGCGTTGGGCGTTCGCGAGGCCATTCTGGAATCCGGGATGAGAATTCCCGAAGACGTTGCGCTAGTTGGGTTCGACGATATTGCGGCGACCGCGCTGAAGGGTGTCGAGATCACCACAATCAATCAGAAGAAATACGAAATGGGCTCTATGGCCGTGCGAATTCTGATAGAGCGGATTGAGAAGAGTTCTCCGCCAAGAGTCAGCCAAGTGACCCTCGAACCCGAACTGATCATTCGCCAGTCATGCGGCTACGCGCGGTCTGGCTACCAACTCGACAGGGTAAAGTTGTAGCGCGGTCAACTGAGCCCGCTGAGACGGTCGCGCGCCGTCTGGCTAGTATCGCCGGGGGCTGACAACCAAAGACCATTGTCGATACCTCTTCTGGCTGTTCGCTGTTCGAATGCCCCGGGGCTGAGTGGGGAGTGGTTTGCACGCGTGCTTCACTGTGAGGCATGAATGTGGCGACCCACCCTCGGCCTCGGCCCTGCGGAATGAGGACACCCATGGCCTTCAAGTTCACGACGATCGCGGCACAACCATCTTTCGCCATTACCACCGATACGGTCGAGCTGGCGATCACCCAACTCGGCGGCCACATGGCTCCGGTGACCTTCTACAGGGATACGACGTCGCCGATCCAGCCCTACTACATCAGCTCCTGGCAAGGTGAAGACATCAAGGAAATCAGGGGCAGCGCCCTGGAGCCACTGCGGGGTGATTTCTTCTGTTGTCCTTTCGGTGCCGGCAGGTATCGTGGCATCAACTACCCATCCCACGGCGAGCCAGCCTCTGCCAAGTGGAGCTTCGTGGAGAGCAAGCGTGAGGCTTGGGGGGTCCGGCTGCGGATGTCCCTCGTGAGCAAGCTCGGCAGCGGCGAGTACCACAAGCATCTGTTCCTTAGGAATGGTCAGAACGTCGTCTACAGCCAGAACAAGATCATCGGTTTCTCCGGCCCGATGAACTTCAGCCACCACGCAACGCTGGCGATGCCGGAAGAGCAGCGGAGCGTTCATATTACCACCAGCCCGTTTGCCTTCGGCATGACATTCCCGATCGCGCCAGGCCGGGCCGCCGCCGGCGAGTATTACCATCTGGCTATCAACCAAAAGTTCAAACGCCTCACCAGGGTACCAACCATCTTCAAAGACCCGCCAATTGCCGACTGTTCCTCCATGCCCGGCCCGCGCGGCTACCGGGACCTATTTGCGGTCTTCTGCAAGCCTGGTGAGGGGGTCGCCTGGACGACGGCTGTCTTTGAGAATCGGGGCTTTCTCTGGTTCTCGCTGAAGGATCCCCGGCAAATGCCCGAGACTCAGTTCTGGGCGGATAACCGCGGGCGCTACGGCCCGCCATGGAACGGCCGCAACAACTGCCTAGGGATCGAGGATGGTTGCTCGTACCTGGCGACCGGGCCAGCGATGTCGATCAGGTCCAACCCCGTCAGCCGCGCGGGAATCCCCACCTTCGTGCGTCTCTCACCCAAGCGACCGCTGGTGGTGAACCACATCCAAGGCGTGGTGAAGGTGCCACCGGGTTTTCGGCGGGTCAAGAACGTGCGGTTTGAGCCGGGTAGGGTGACATTCGTTGCGGTCAACGGCAAGAGGGCAACGACGCTGGTGCAGCATGAGTTCGTCTTCGCCGGTGAGAGCGATGCGGCACTTGAGGGACTGCGCACACACCATTCTATTTCTATTGAACGTAGTTGATGACCACGGAAACCAAAGACATGCCCAGGGATTTCCAGCGTCCCGGTCGATGGCAGCGTGTTTCGGAATCCAGGGGGAGACACACCATCGCGCCTCTGTCTCGAGATCTCCGTCCTGCTCGGTATGCGTGTTACCCGTTGCCTGGACTCCTGCTCCCGATGCGTCGCCCGTTATGGCGCTCGAGCCATTGGGTTTACGTGGGGCCGAAGACAGGGGAGGGGACAAGTTCCGCCAAGAAATACTGGAGGCTGCCTCCTCTTGCCCTGCTGCACGTACGAACAGGTGCGAGGAATTGGGCCGAGCCAGAAGAGAATGCCGCCCCGGATTCGCATTCCACGGATCCAGGGCGGCACGCCACACACCGCACATGGCGCGGCCCGGACGTTCACTCGGTCCGGGATCGGACCTTCCGCCTGTCTAGAGCTTGAACACTACCTTGCCGCCGCTCGCCGACTCGGCCGTCTGGATGGCCTGGTCGTAGTCGTCGAGCTTGAAGGTGTGCGTGATCACCGGGGTCACGTCTACCTTGCCTGACAGCAGAATCCCCTGGGCTGTCCACCAGCTATCCCACATGATCCTGCCCGTGACCCCGAACACATTGGCTTCCTTGTAAATGACGTTGTTTACCAGGTCCCACTCGACCGACCCGGAGTAGAGGCCGACCAGGACCATGTCGCCTCCGCGGCGAAGGCACTTGCTGGCGTCATTCACCACGTTCTTGTTCCCGGTGAGCTCGATGACAATGTCGGCGCCGAATCCCTTGGTGATCTTGTTGACCTCGTCGGCGACCGATACCTCCTTCGGGTTGAAGACCACGTCGGTCCCCATCTGCTTGGCGAGACTCAGTCGCTCCTTCGCCACGTCCACGCCAATTACACACTCGGCGCCGCTGAATTTGGCCACCATCTGCGCATAGATGCCGATCGGCCCGCAGCCATAGACCACCACCTTCTTCCCTGCCGGCTTGGTCTTGGAGACGGCGTGAACGCCGATCCCGAACGGCTCCATAGTCGATCCGATCTCGTACGAGATCCCGGGGTCCAGCTTCCAAGCGCAGACCGCTGGAAGAACGGAGTACTCGGCGAATGCCCCGTCGGTGTGGACACCGATGATCTGCATGTCGCGGCAGATGTGCTGCAGCCCGGTGGTGCACTGAAAGCAGTGCCCGCAAGGGATGTGGGTCTCGGCGGCCACCCGGTCGCCCTTCTTGAAGTGCCCCGCGTTCTTCCCCACCTCGACCACGTCGGCGGCGTACTCGTGCCCGAAGAGAAGGGGGAGCTTGATCCGGGAGGAGGCGTATTCGTTCCACTGATAGATGTGAATGTCCGTCCCGCATACCGCCGCTGCCCGAACCTTCACCAGCAGATCGTTATCACCGATCTTCGGAATGGGACGGTCTGTGAGTGTGGCACCCCTGACGGGCTTGTCCTTGATCAGCGCCTTCATCGTCTGTCTCCTTTTCGATCCTGCCGATTCATTCCTGCAGCTCACCATCACATGCGGAACAGCGGAACACTGATGGGTCGAACTATACCATGTCCCTCGGTGCCGGCCAAGCATCCGGCGGAACGGAGGTCTGGCGGAACCGAACATAGCCTGCTATCGACAAAGCCCCGGAAAGGGGAACGCGGTGGCAACACAGCATGTCGCCACCGCGTCCGCATGAGACGATCGCCGGGAATGAACGGGAGGGCCCGGCCTCAATGCACCAGGTCGTAATTGCCTACTTCGTTTCCCGCCACCACAAGAGGCGGCCGGACTGGTCGAACTTGCAGACCAGGACCTCCTTGGGGTCGCCTTCCGCCGGTCCGTAGAGCACCAGGAACCGCCCCTGCGGTGTCGGCGATATGGTCTGCGGTGGGGAGGCCTGGCGCTTCCAGCCGAGCGTCGTGCTTCCATCCTCGCAGGCGCGCTCGTACGTGGGCTTGCCGAACTGCCCGACGGCCTCCTGCGACGTCAGCTTACCGACCGCATCAGATGGAATTGCCGTCTGAGCCGCCTGCTGCTGGGCGGCGCAACCGACCATGAGAGGAATCAGCACGGAGAGAATCAGGATGGATCGCATAGCAACCCCCGTGTGCGCGTTACCCGACCGCACAAATCCAATATAGGCCTGGCCGAGCATTTACGCAAGGACCCACAAGCCCTGGATCAGTCTCGCATCCGACGCCGCCCGCCGGAACCGCACGATGCGGCCCTAGAACTCGTACCGCACGAAACCAGCGAAGGTGTACGATTCGTAGTTGGGCGTCGTCGCCCCCAGCCAGACCGACTGGATACCGGTGGTGCTGGTATCGAAGGCCCCCATGAACGGCGCCATCGGATCCCGAGCGAAATTCCGCTCGTTGTATCGTTCGTAGGCGAAGCCGCCTCGGATCGAGAGCTTCTCCGTCAAGCGATATCGAGCAACGATCTTGGCTGTCTGGAGCACATTTTGAATCTTATCATAGTTGTAGGCGCAGGAGGTCGCGGTCCCGGGTGCGGGGCACCCGGCGGCAACTAAGTTACTGCTATCGATCGTGGTGTACCCAAATGTCACCCCATAACCGAGGTTGATGTCAAGCTTCTTGGGAATGACATCCACGATCGCGCCCACACTGACGATATTGAACTCGTCTATGCTTGTGCTCAGCCAGTCGTTGATGCTGGCTCCAGCGCTACCCCCTCCCGCTACTGCCTGCTTGCTTTCATGCCGCTCATAAGTGTAATCCGCCGAAAGGGTCAGCCAGCCCAGGGGGGTCCAGCTTAGACCGGTCCCCGCGCTGAAATTCACATCGCCCGTCAGGCCGAACCTCGAATTGCTGTAACTGTCGTTCGCGTACCCGAAGTTGAACGAGGGAGTAAGTGTCTCCCAGGGAGAGAACTGCAGCAGAACGTCTACCCGGTTCCGGACCCGATCCGCGTAGTTGAACTTGTAAAATCCCGGACCACTCGGATCGTTCCCGTAAGCAATATAATCACCACTCAGCTTCCGAACGCCGTAGGTGTAGGTTACTCGGCCCAAGAGCCAGTCGATGGGTGTCACATCCACGGACGCCTTGGCGATATTCTCGTCGGTCCCGAAGTTTCTCCCCTCGATGTCACCCTGGCTCCAGTGCTCGTATTCGTACCCGCCCTTGACCGACACCTGCCGGATGGGCCGCCAACTGATGTCGGCGCCGGCATTCTGCTTCGTATAGTGTTCCCGACTCGTGGTGCCGCTTGCATAGTCTGTCGCCGTAGTATCATACGTAACCCTTCCGGTGGCAGTGTTGCGATACAGGAGGCCCGTTGGGGTAATTGGGGAAATGGTATCCGAGAACACGTGTGTTGGCGTGTCGTTCTGATACTCGAAGTATCGGTATCGCGCCGTCGCCGTCACGTTGTTGATCGGCCGAGTCGTGAGCAGGAAATTGCCCGAGGTGAGATTGGCTTTCGCGTCCGCGCTGCTCCTCCCCGCGTCGTCGGTATTCGTGGGCGTCAGCCCCGTCCCCGCGGCGGCGATGTTATTGACGAACGTCTGGTCCTGCCGCAGCATGGTATAGGAAAGGTTCCCGCTGAGGTTGGTCCGCCACCATGGCAGGCTCCCCCTCCCCGTGAGGTTGAACGTGTGCGCCGTGTTGTTCGGCGCTGCCGCGATTTCTCCTCTCGCCGAGGCGGCCGTAGTGGTGGCTGTGTTTGCCGCGTTCAATACCCCCCGCTGGCTCACCGCTGAATTCGGGTTGTCAAAAGTATAGCTTTGATACCCGTTATCGAAGAACGATCCCGTATAGCCGAACTGGACGGCGAAACTTGACGCGGCATATTCCGCCCCGAACTTCATCTCGTGCGTCATTTGATCGACAGGAATCGCCAATTCCACGATATTATTGAGGGTCGCGCTCGTGGGGCGATACCCCTCATTCCGGCGATTGTTGTATTCCAAATCAAACCGCAACGCCTCCGTTGGCGTCAGCTTTAACCCCACGAATCCGACATCCGTGTTATACGCGAGGTCAACCGGCCGCCCCAGCCCGGAGATCGTACTGTTAATGAAGTTGTACTGGGCACTGTTGACAGCGATTGCGGTGCTGCTCCTGAGTGGGTTCGGGCAGTTCCAACTGGTTACCGCGCCGCTCGAACAGTTTGTTGCTGTGGGATAAAGAAGAGTGGTGGGCGTCGTCGTGATGCTGCTGCGCGCGCCGATCGTGAAATCCCCCCCGCTTTCCTGGAACATGGTTTGGGCGTTGTTGCTCAGTACGTGGCGCACCCGATCCCATCCTAAGTCCAGCTTAAACATGCCGTACCCGCCAATCGCGCCCTCGTACGCTTGGTCGTCCCTGGCCGGATTCTTCAGCCAGAGGTCAAAGTAGTACGACGATTCCTTCTTTTCGCCCTTCAAAGAAAGCTCGCCGAGGAACCCGTTACCCATGTCCCGGTAGTCGCTAAACTTCGCCGAGCCGCGATCGCCAAAACTATACATGCCTCCGGCCTCCACTGACCCGCCCACCTTCCAGTCCAGGACCTCAGTGTCGGCGCTTGCGGCCAGAGCCGGGCCGGAAGCTCCGAGACAGAAGGAGGCCGCGACAAGGCAGGACAGCGCGACACTCGCCCACCTTCGTGCTTGCGCCATATTTGCCTCCACTGAAAGCCCCATCTTCAATTCCTTACCCGGTCTCGACTCACCCGACGTCGTTACCGCGTGAAGTCCACCCGACGTCGTTACCGCGTGAAGTCCTTGCCCGACGGATGATTCGACCCATGGATAGCCGTGTGGCAGTTGACACAACCCCGGTTGTACATTCTTTGGACAGGCGCGCCGCCCGGGGGGGTGTACGGACGAAAGTTATGCCCGCTGTTGGCATGGCATTGCTGACAGAGGCGGGGCGCCTGGACCTTGAGCAGGCTCTGGAGGTTCGAGCCATGGGGCTGATGGCAGTTCAGGCAACTCTCCAGGACAGGCACATGCTCCCACAGGAATGGGCCGCGCTTCGCGGCGTGGCAACTCGCACAGCTCTCGTTCACGGAAACGCCCTTGATCAGCTTGTCGGTCGTCGTGCCGTGAGGGTTGTGACAACTCCCACAGGACACCCTTCCGCCTTCCCCGCGCAGGGTCATGGGCATGTGCGAGGATCGCTGGAATTGCATAGCCTTGACCTGGTGGCACTGTCCGCACAGGTCATACTGGACGGCGTCCATCGACTGGCCTTGGGTATCGTAGCGATCCGGCTTGATCAGTCGGAGCTGGTTCTTCTCGGAATGAGGCTCATGTATCGCATGGCAGGTCACGCAAGTGACGTCGCGCGACTCGTGAGGGCTGCCCGCCCACAGGATCTGCTTCCCCTTCGAGTGGCACTGGAGGCACACGTCGTTCAGCGCGCTGGGCGATACCGTGGGCTTCTTCCCCTTCCCGCCGAGGCGGATATTGTTGGCCGGGTTGGATTGGTCCTCCAGGTGTTTGCTGCCCGGGCCGTGACAGGACTCGCAGCCCCGCCCCTGGAGCTCATTCTTTGACAGCTTCGTGCCCAAGATCTTGCCGTGCGGCGTCCGCTCTATCTCTTTGCCTTCCGTCTCGTGGCACCCCTTGCAGGTATCGCTGCCGACGTAGGTCGCCCCAGGAACCGTGGGCGGCGTGGGGGCAGCCTCGGCCTGGCCCGCGAGATAGAAGCCCGCCACCAGAACGAGCCCGGCGAGTCCGAGCGGGAGTGCGATGCCTGGGCACTTCGATGGATTCATCCGCATGACATTCCTCCACATGGAGATTGTGACGAGGGATGGGAAGAGCAAGCCAAGGGCCAGAGTGAGCGGGTGACTCGGGATAATCGGTGGGCGACGTGAATCCTTATGATTTATCGATGGTTGTGGTCAAATCGGCCGCGGTCCGTCTGTTGGGGTAGGTCTCATGCGCCTGAGGGCGGTGCGAGGTTTCACGCACCTTCCGCAGGCGAAGTGCGAGATTCCCCACATGGGAAGCAGGCTAGCAAGAAAGGTGATCGGATTCGAGCGGTCGTCCGAGGGCAACGGCCAGGGCCGCGCACAGCTCCGCCGGATTGCAGGGCTTGATCAGGTGGCCACGGGCGCCGAGATCGCGCGCCGTTCTGGCGGTCTCCTCCGAACCGTGGGCGGTGATGAGGATCACGGGAAGTCGGGGGTGCGTCTCGCGAATCGTGCACAGCATGGAAAACCCGTCACCGTCGGGAAGCACGATGTCCAGCAGGACGGCGTCCGGTCGGTCACCCGCGATCGCCGCCAATCCATCGGCGACGGTGGCCGCCTCCTGGAACCGATAGCCCGCGCGGGTGAGGATCCTGGCCACCGACCACCGGGTGAGTCTGTCGTCATCGACGATCAGGACGAGAGGCAAGGCCATGGGCGGCATCCTTTGGGGTCGAATGGAAGCAAGCAGGATGCCAGCACGATGGCCCGGGGCTGGGACGGGGCGGGGGATTAGCAGGCTGCTGAAAAACCAGCTTTCGCCCAGGCTGCTCAAAAGGGTCCAGATGCAAGGCGGCGAGCAAAGGGCCGAGTGAGGCGTACTCCAGGTACGCCGCAACGAGTGCCCGCGCGAGCCAACGCCGCAGATGGGCCTTTTTCAGCAGCCTGTTAGAGCAGCCCGAACTTCTTCATGCGGGTGCGCAGCGCATCCCTGCTGATGCCCAGGAGGCGGGCCGCGCGCACCTGGTTCCCGTTGGTGGCGGTGAGGGCTTGCTGGACCAGCTCCCGCTCCACTTCCCCCAGCCGCACACCCCGGGCCGGTATCGCAACGGGGGCGGACGGTGGCGCATCCCGGATGGGAAGTGCCGGCGGGTCGGCGATCTCGGCAGGCAGGTGCTCGACGCCGAGCGGCAGGGCGCCTGCCAGGATGACGGCGCGCTCGATGACGTTCCGAACCTCGCGGACGTTCCCGGGCCACGTGTAGGCTGCCAGGCGCGCCTCGGCATCCGGGGAGATCTCCACCGGCTCTCGGCGCATTTCGCGAAGGAACCGCCGTAGAAAGTGGCGGGCCAGCGGAAGGATGTCTTCCGGGCGCTCCCGCAACGAAGGCAGCGCGATGGGAAACACCTTGAGCCGGTAGTAGAGGTCCTGCCGGAACGTCCCATCGGCGATCGACGCGGCCAGGTCGCGATTGGTGGCCGCCACGATGCGGACGTTCGCGCGCAGGTCGCGGACCCCGCCGACGCGGCGGAAGGTCTTCTCCTCGATGAGGCGGAGCAGCTTGGCCTGGAGGTCCGGCCGCATGTCGCCGATCTCATCCAGGTACACGGTGCCGCCATCCGCCTGCTCGAAGAGCCCCTTCTTCTGTCCCCGTGCATCGGTGAAGGCACCCTTCTCGTAACCGAAGAGCTCGCTTTCCAAGAGATGCTCGGGCAGGGCCACGCAGCTCACAGCCTGAAAGGGCGCCGGGGCCCGGGCGCTGGCGAAGTGAATCACTCGGGCCACCAGATCCTTCCCCGTCCCGCTTTCCCCCTGCAAGAGCACGGTTGTCGCATCGCTGCCGGCGATCTGCCGGATCGTCGCCCTGAGGTTTTCGACCGCGCGACTGACCCCGATGAGGTCGTCGAGCGTCGATCCCTGCGCGGCGTCGGCCTGCAGCCGCGTCACTTGGCGACGTAATGAGCGCGCATCGAGCGCTTTTCGGATGGCGAGTCTGAGCTCGTCGGGATCGACGGGCTTGACGAGGTAGTCCTGGGCCCCCAGCTTCATGGCCCGCACCGCAGAGCCCACCGCCCCGTGGGCCGTGATCATGATCACCGGGCACTCGGGGTCCAGGGCGCGGAGGCGCTCCAGGATCTCCACGCCATCTGCATCGGGCAGCCGCATGTCGAGAAGCACGAGATCCGGCGGCTCGGTCCGGGCGGCCTGCACCGCCTCGGCTCCCGTCTCGGCCAGCCGCACCCCGTACCCCTCCCGCTGGAGCTGTTGATCGAGTGACCATCGGATCAGCCGCTCGTCGTCGACCACGAGGATCCTGGCTGCCTCGTCCTTCATATGCGCTCTCTCGTTCCGTCGTCGGACCCTTCCAGGGGGAGACAGACGCGGAACATCGCACCCTGCCCCGGGAGGTTTTCCGCGCTGATCCACCCGCCGTGGTCCTCCACGATCCGCCGCGTGATCGCCAGGCCGAGTCCGATGCCCCGCGGCTTGGTGGTGAAGAACGGCGTAAAGATCTCGCGCAGGAGATGAGCCGGAATGCCCGGCCCGGTGTCGATCACGCGGACCTCGAGGTGCGGACCCAGCGGGGCGCCATCGGTCCGGGTCACGTCCGCCTCGCCGCGAGCCGTGCGCAGCGTGATTGTCCCCTGGCCGCCGATGGCCTGGACGGCATTCAGCAACAGGTTGAAGAAGACCTGCTCGAGCAGCTTTCCGTCCGCCAGGACCGGGGGCAGATCCGACTGATACTCCCGCACGACGCGAACGTTCGAGGCCGACGGGTCTTCCGCCAGCACCAGGAGAACGCGATCCAGGACCTGGTGCAACGCACAAGGACCCACCTCGGGGCCGCCGGGACGCGCGAACGTCAGAAGATCGCCCACCGTTCCGTCCAGTCGCCGGATCTGCGCCAGGATTTCACCCATGATCTCCTTGCGCGAGTCGCTTGCCGGCATGTCCTCCGCCAGGATGCGGACCGCCCCTGCGATCCCCGCCAGCGGGTTCTTGATCTCGTGAGCGACCGAGGCGGCCAGCTCCCCGAGGCTAGCCAGCCGCTCGGCTCGGGCCAGGCGCTGCTGGTGATAGGCCTCGATCTCGTCGCGCGCCGCGCGCAACCGGTCCACCATGGCGTTGAAGCTCTTGGCGAGACCCCCCAGCTCGTCTCGCCCGCCGCAAACCGCCTGAGCCGTGAGGTCCCCGGTCTCCACGCGCGTCATGGCGTCGGCCAGCCGCGCGACCGGCCGATCCACCAGACGAATCATCAGAACGCCGCCGCCGCCGGCCAGGGCCAGCCCCGTCAGGAGCATCGTCCACAGGGCGGCGCGCTTCATGCCGGCAATCTGCTCCTGTGTCTGACCAAATGACATATCGAGCTGGATGGTGCCGAGGAACTCCGTCGCCGTCCCGTGACAGGCGTGGCACTCGGTGCGATTCCGGATCTTCTTGACGACCGACTGAATGAGCTCCCCGTCCTCGTAGCGCCCGGTGACCGTGAAATCCGGCTGCGCCAGATACCGGGACAGCCGGTCGCGGTCCATGACCCGTCCTACCAGGTCCCGCTTGGAGGCCTGTCGGATTCGCCCGCCGTCGTCGAAGATGACGATCTGTTCGATATCCGGGTCCCGCGCCATGCCTTCCAGGATGCGTTGCACCTCGATGGTGTGCCCCTCGCGCATGGCGACCTGGATCCCGCCGTCGATCGCCTCGGCCAGGGCCCGGACTTTATCTTCCGTCGCCTGAAGCATGTGCTCGGTGTGCAGGCTGAGGTTCCACCACGCGGACAGACTGATGACCGCGCCGACCAAAAGGATGAGGGCGGCAATGAACTTGGTCTTCAGGCTGTATAGGAACGAGCGGGCTGGTCTGCGGGCGTGATTGTCCGATGAGCTGCGTGGCATTCCCGCCTCCCCGCGCGGAAACCCATCCTGCGACCTGGACGCAAGCCCCCACTCGCATCCGAAACGGCGAACACACCTTACCTCACCAGCCGGAAAAACACCAGGGCCCGGGAGGCGTCCCCGGGCCCTGATCGCTTCGAGGTCGATCCGGATGGCAGCAGCCGAGCGCGGACGCGATTCCCGTCCCGGCGGCGATGCCTCGCTTATCCCTTGTCGGACGGCTCTGGCTCGCCAACGCCCGGAGACGGCTCGCTGGCATCGGGCTCCGACTCTTCCGGCTCGTCCATCTGTTCGTACTCGCGGGGATGCTCATGGCGGAGCATCTCCTCCGAGATCTTCCCGGTAAGCCACGTCCAGTTCATCGGGTAGACGTCGGGGTTGAAGATCACGAAGTAGAAGTGCCAGACCAGGATGGCCAGGGCCGCCAGCCAGGCTTCGTAGTAGTGAATCAGCGTGGCCACATCGAGGACCCAGAGGGGGAGGAGCTTGAGGACATCGGTTTCGAACCAGAGGGCGAACCCCGTGGCCGTCATGATCATCGAGCCCCACACCAACGCCCAGTACTCGGCCTTCTCGATGTAGCTGAAGCGATCGTAGCGCGGCGGCTCGGCGCGGAGTCCGAGCAGATAGCCGATGTTCTGCGTGACCTCCCGAATATCCGAGACGCGCGGCAGCATGTCGATCAGGAACCGGCGCCCCCGCCGCGTGGGCAAGTAGAACAGATGGAAGACGCAGGCCGCGATCATGACCACGGCCGCCCAGCGGTGAATCAGCGCCCGCCAGGCGGAGCCCTTCTCCAAGGCCGCCAGCCAGGCGAAGGGCCAGCTTTCGGGGAACTTCAGGGCAAAGCCCGTGTAGACCAGCGTGATGAAGCTCAGCGCCAGGAGCGCGTGCTGGATGCGCTCCAGGACGGACATACGCAGGAAGGACCTCCCCTCCTCGCTGCCGTGGGCGGAGCGCGGGATCGCCCCACCATCCCAACTCCGGAGGTGTCGCCGCAGCTTCTTCAGGAAGTCCAACCCGTTGTGGCCCAGCATGCCGCCGATCGTTCCCACGATCATGGCCAGGTAGAACATCTGGATGTAGAACAGGATCGGCGCGTCCTTCTGCGTGACGGCCACGTGGACCGCGCCCCTGGCAAAGTTCTCGCTCGCCCCCGGATGGCACTTCCCGCAGGTGGCCGCCAGGTTGTTCCTGGAGATCGAGGACTTGGGATCCGAGGACGGCCGGACGTCGTGGAAGCCGTGACAGCTCGAGCAGTTGGCCGCCGTGAGGTTCCCCGCGCGCGCCGCCAGGCCGTGGAAGCTGTCCTGGTACGTCGCCACCCGGTTACCCGACAGGCCGTATTTCTCCGTGATCTCCAGCGCCTGGTGGCAGC
>JAPLLC010000299.1 GCA_026387775.1 Candidatus Methylomirabilota bacterium
CAACTAGTGGTTGCCCTGTATTCCAAGTAGGGCGGCGAGGGAGAGGCTGAGCATGCAGAAGTTCAAGGGATTCCAGAAACCCAAGCGGCTTGAGCCCGAGCTCGAGACCCTCACCAACACGTACGGGAAGTTCTTCGCGGAACCGCTGGAGCGCGGTTTCGGGCTGACCTTGGGGAACTCGCTCCGGCGGGTGCTCCTCTCGGCGATCGAGGGGGCGGCGGTCACTTCCGTCCGCATCGCCGGGGTTCTGCATGAGTTTTCCACGGTGCCGGGCGTGAAGGAAGATGTCACCGACATCATCCTGAACCTGAAGATGCTTCGCTTGAAGCTGAACGCGGACCACCCCAAGACCCTCACGCTGAAGGCGGCGGGGGAGGGGGAGGTCCGCGCTGCACAAATCACCCCCGACGCGGATATCGAGGTACTGTCGCCGGACCAGTACCTCTGCAGTCTGGACAAGGACGGTCGGCTGGACATGGAGTTGGAGGTGCGGCACGGACGCGGCTACGTCCCGGCGGACAGGAACAAGCGCGAGGGAACGCCGGTGGACGTGATCCCGATCGATGCTATCTTCTCCCCGGTCCGGAGGGTCAACTTCCAGGTGGAGGACACCCGGGTCGGGCAGGCGACGGATTACAACAGGCTGATCCTGGAGGTGTGGACCGACGGATCGTTACTCCCCCAGGACGCCGTGGCCTACGCCGCCAAGATCCTCAAAGACCACCTCAGCATCTTCATCAACTTTGAGGAGGAGCCGGAGCTGGAAGAGTTGCCGGTGGACGAGGCGAGCAAACGTATGGAGGAGAACTTGAGCCGCCCGGTTGAAGAGTTGGAGCTGTCGGTCCGCTCTGCCAACTGCCTCAAGAACTCCAACATCAGCCATATCCGCGAGCTGGTGGAGAAGACCGAGGCCGAGATGCTCAAGACGAAGAATTTCGGTCGGAAGTCGCTCAACGAGATCAAGGAAATCCTGGCAGGTATGGGATTGAGTCTGGGCATGAAGCTGGAAGGACTGCCCGTGGGCGAGGCTGCCAGGCGGAAGGTAGCCAAGGGCTAGGCCCGGCGGACACACCGGGGGAGACCAACGGCAATGCGGCACAGGCAAGCGGGACGGAAGCTCGGTCGGACCATGGCGCATCGGGAGATGATGATGCGGAATCTGGCACCACGGCGGCGAAGGCCAAGGATCTCCGCGGCGTCGCGGAGAAGATGGTCACCTTGGCGAAGCGTGAGGATTTGCATGCGCGCCGGCAGGCGGCAGAGGTCTTGAACGACGACAAGGCGCTGAAGAAGCTCTTTGAGACGATCGGGGCTCGGTTCCGCGAAAGAAACGGCGGATACACCCGGATCACCAAGCTGGACTACCGTATGGGCGATGGGGCGCCGCTGGCCGCCATCGAGTTCCTCGGGGCGGAGCCCGCGCCGGAGGCGAAGGGCAAGTCCAAGCCCCGCGTTACGGAGAAGACGGAGGGTGAGGGCGCTCCCCAGACTCGGCGCCGGCGTCGCCGGCGAGGTAAACGCGGCGGTGCGGCGGCAGAAACGGCTTCCACGTCCGGCTCGGATAGCTAGTCTCTCGGTCTGAGAGGGAGAAGACGTCGCGCGCCCTTCTGCAGTCGCCTGCGGGAGGGCGCGTTTTTTTTCAGCCCGGAAAAGGACCCCGGCGGATGGAGATCCTGCTCAAGTACGGACGAACGGCGCAGCGCCTTCCCTTTCCCGCGGGGATGCGAGTGTCCGTCCTTGCACCGGGGCGGACGGCCGGTTCCGGCGGGGAGACCGACCTCATCCGCTCCGCCCTGGCCGATCCCATCGGCAGCCCCCGGCTTTCCCGGTCGGTTTCCCCCGGACAGCAGGTCGTGATCGTCACCTCCGACATCACGCGCCCGTGTCCGACGGCCCGTCTGCTGCCGCACATCCTGGATGAACTGCACCAGGCCGGCGTCGCCGACAGCGACGTCACCGTGGTCTTCGGTCTTGGGACGCACCGGCCCCACACGCGTGAGGAGCAGGAAGCGCTGGTCGGTCCGGCGGTCTTCCGGCGGGTGCGCTGCCTCGACTCAGACCCCGCCGATGTCGAACATGCCGGCACGACGCGCCGCGGCACCCCGGTCGACGTCTTCCGGCCGGTCCGCCGGGCCGACGTCCGGATCCTGCTGGGTGTGATCGAGTACCATTACTTTGCGGGATACAGCGGCGGCCTGAAGGCGCTGGTCCCGGGGGTGTGCAGCGAGGCCACCATCCAGGCAAATCACCGCCGGATGACAGAGCCGGGCGCGATCACGGGCAACCTCGAGCACAACCCGGTCCGCGACGACATCGACGAGGCCGGTGATCTGATCGGCGCGCGGTTTCTCCTCAACGTCGTCCTGGACGAGGAGAAGCGAATCGTCCGGGTCGTCGCCGGGGACCCGCGCCTCGCCCACCGGGAGGGTTGCGCGGCGCTCGACGCCTTCGGACGGGCGACGGTGGCGGAGCCAGCCGACCTGGTGATCGTCTCGGCGGGCGGCTCCCCCAAGGACATCAACCTGTACCAGGCGCAGAAGGCGCTGGACAACGCGCGGCACGTGGTGCGAGCGGGCGGGATCATCCTGCTGGTGGCGGAGTGTCCCGAAGGCCTGGGCCACCACACCTTCGAGGAGTGGATGCAAGATCCCGGCGGGCCGGACGCAATCCTCACCCGTATCCGGCGGGAGTTCGTCCTGGGGGGACACAAGGCGGCGGCGGTGGCGATGGCCATGAAGCAGGCGGCGATCTTCCTGGTCTCGGCCCTGCCGGCCGATCGCGCCCGAGGGATGGGTTTTCGGCCCTTCACCAGCGTGGAGACGGCACTCGCGGCGGCCCTGGAGGCGAACGGGCTTGACCCGTTCGTCGTCGTGATGCCGGAGGGGGGCTCGGTTCTCCCCGTGCTGGCCGCGCCCGGCGGCGCGGCGCGCCGTTGAGATGGCGGGGCCGCTCTCGGCAGTCTGGGGCCGGCATACGGTTGTAACCCCGCTCGAGCGGGGACGTTGAGGAAGCGGGACAGTTCGCGGCCATCCCGAGTGGCACCTCGGGTCGGGTCGTGAGTTCAGACTCTCACTCTGGAACGGCGAGGGAGACTATGAAGCGACCGGAGACGGCGAAGATTCGGAACATCGCCCTGGTGGGGCACGGCACCTCGGGCAAGACCACGCTGACGGAGGCCCTGCTCTTCTCTGCCGGGGCCACGACCCGTCTGGGGCGGGTGGAGGACGGCACGACCACGACGGACTTCGACGAGGACGAGATCCGCCGCAAGATCAGCATCAGCACCGCCCTGGCTTGGTGCGAATGGAAGGGACACAAGATCACCTTGGTGGACACGCCGGGGTTCGCTGCGTTTCTCGCCGATGCCAAGAATGCGCTCCGCGTGGTGGAGGGCGCGGTGGTGGTGGTGGGGGCCACCGGCGGGGTGAAGGTCTCGACCGAGAAGGTGTGGAGCGCGGCCGCCGCCCTGGAGCTTCCCCGTGTTATCTATCTCTCCAAGATGGACAAGGATCGTGCCGACTTCGTCCGGGCCCTGGAGGATGTGCGGAAGAACCTCTCGGCGAGCGCTGTGCCGGTCCAAGTGCCTATCGGGCAGGAGTCGGGCTTCACCGGCGTGGTGGATCTGGTCCGGATGCGCGCCTTGCGCTTCACGCCGGACGGGACGGGCAAGGCCGTGGAGGAGGACGTCCCGGCCGCCGTCCGCGACCTGGCCGAGAGCCAGCGGGCAACCCTGGTGGAGGCGGTGGCCGAGGCCGACGACGAATTGCTGGAGAAATACCTGGAGGGGACCGAGCTCTCCGAGACCGAAGTGCGGGAGGGGCTGACCCGTGCCATCCGCGCCCAGAAGCTCTTCCCGGTCCTCTGCGGGGCGCCGGCCCGAAACATCGCCGTGACGCCGCTCCTGGACCTCTTGGTCGAGGCGTTCCCCTCCCCCCTCGACCGTCCCCCGGTAGAGGGCAAGGACGCCAAGGATGGGGTGGTCCGCTGTGAGGCGAAGGACGGCGGGCCGCTGGCGGCCCTGGTCTTCAAGACGATCGCCGACCCCTTCGCCGGCAAGGTGACGATGTTCCGGATCTACTCCGGGACGCTGAACTCGGATTCCGCGGTGCTGAACGCGAACAAGGGGGCCAAGGAGCGGATCGGGCAGCTCCTCCTGCTCCGCGGCAAGCAGCAGACGCCGGTGGAGAGCCTGGGGGCCGGCGACATCGGGGCGGTGGTCAAGCTCAAGGAGACGCAGACCGGGGATACACTCTGCGACGAGAAGACGTCGGTGCGCCTGCCCGAGATCACCTTCCCCATTCCCGCGATCTCGTTCGCCGTGGAGCCGAAGGCCAAGGGGGACGAGGACAAGATGAGCATCGCCTTCACCCGGCTGCGCGAGGAGGACCCGACGATCCAGATCCGCTTTGACCCCCAGACCAGGGAGACGGTGGTCTCGGGCATGGGGCGGGCTCATGTGGAGATCGTGGCCGAACGGCTCAAGCGGAAGTTCGGCGTGGAAGTCGTCCTCAAGACCCCCCGGGTGCCGTACAAGGAGACGATCAAGGCGAGGGTGCGCGAGGTACAGGGCCGACACAAGAAGCAGACCGGCGGCCGCGGCCAGTTCGGCGACTGCTGGATCCACATGGAGCCCTTGGCGCGGGGCGGCGGGTTCGAGTTCTCGAACCAGGTCGTGGGCGGCTCCATCCCTCGCAACTTCATCCCGGCGGTGGAGAAGGGAATCGTGGAGTCCATGGAGCGGGGTGCCCTGGCCGGCTGCCAGGTGGTGGACCTGAAGGTCATCCTGTACGACGGCTCCACCCACCCCGTAGACTCCTCGGAAATGGCGTTCAAGCTGGCCGGGCGTCTGGCCTTCCGCAAGGCCATGACCCAAGCCAAGCCGACCCTGCTCGAGCCGGTCATGACCGTGGAGGTGGTGGCCCCCGGCGATTGCATGGGGGACATTGTGGGGGACCTGAACAGCAAGCGTGGCCGGGTCCTTGGCATTGAGGCGAAGGGGCGGAACCAAGCGGTCAAGGCGAGCGTGCCGTTGGCCGAGATGTTGGAGTACGACTCGCGGCTGCGGTCGATCACCGGCGACCGGGGGGATTACAGCATGGAGTTCTCCCACATGGAAGAGGTCCCGGCACACATCCAGGAGAAGATCATCGCCGAGTCGAAGCCGGCGGAGGAAGAGGAGGAGTAGCATACTTTTCCCTTGCGCCCGCGCCGGATCCTGTGTTATCCTGCCGCTACAAAGAGTGGGCACCGGCCCGCTCTTTGTTTTTCGAGGGTTGATGGGACACGGCATGACCCGAGCCAAGCATCCGGGAACCCCCCCGCAGGCCGCGGAGATCTTGGAGCGCGTCCGGACCCTGGCGGAACCGATTCTCGCCGAACAGGGGCTGGAGCTCGTGGATGTCGAGTTTCGTCGGGAGGCCCACGGGTGGGTCCTCCGCCTCTACATGGATAGGCCCGGTGGAATCACCCTGGAAGACTGCCAGCGGGTGAGCGAGGAGTTCGGCGACCATCTGGACGTCGAGGACTTCATCGGTCACCCCTACCATCTGGAAGTCTCCTCTCCCGGTCTGGACCGGCCCCTGGCCCGCCCGGAGCATTTTGTCCGGTTTGTGGGGAAGGCGGCCAAGATCTCGACCCGGGAAGACGTCGAGGGTCAGCACAACTTCCGCGGTCGCCTGGCAGGCCTGCAGGGGGCGGCGGTGCTCCTCGACCTTCAGGACGGCCGGCGGGCGGCCATTCCCCTTGAGTTGATTCTTCGCGCCAGGCTGGAGCCCGAACTGTAACGGCCTGACGGCCCGGACACGACACCCTCGGGTGTCGAGGGGTGCGCTCCGGCTCGCGTGGGCCCGTCCAGCCCAAAGCCCACACGGGAGGCACATGGTATGGACCTGATGCAGGTCATCGATCAAATCGGTCGCGAGAAGGGGATCGAGAAATCGATCCTCGTCGACGCGGTGGGAGCCGCTATCCTTTCCGCGTCTCGGAAGAGCCTGCCGGTGGCGCAGGCGGCCCTCGACCTCCGGGTGGACTTCGACGGGAAATTGGGGCAATTCATGCTCTACGCGGTCCGCAAGGTCGTGGAGGAGCCGACCAGCCTCAAGGTCGAGATCAGCCTGGCGGAGGCGCAGCAGATCAACCCCGGGGCGCAGATCGGCGACGAGGTGAAGACCCCCGTCCCCGTGCCGGCCAACAGCTTCGGCCGCATCGCAGCCCAGACCGCCAAGCAGGTCATCATCCAGCGGGTGCGCGAGGCGGAGCGGGACTCGGTGTTCCAGACGTTCAAGGAGAAGGAGGGCGAGCTGGTCCACGGGGTGGTCCAGCGCGTCATCAAGGGAAACGCTATCCTGAACATCGGGAAGGCCGAGGCGATCCTGCCCCTGCGCGAGCAGCTTCCGCGCGAAGAGTTCCGCGTGGGGGACCGAGTCCGGGCCTACATCCTGGACGTGAAGAAGACCTCCAAGGGCTCGCAGATTGTCGTTTCGCGGACCCATCCAGGCTTCCTGAAGCGGCTGTTCGAGTTGGAGGTGCCGGAGATCTACGAAGGCATCGTGGAGGTCAAGGTCGCGGTGCGCGAGGCGGGCGAGCGGGCCAAGATTGCGGTGGCCTCCAAGGACAGCAATGTGGATCCGGTGGGGGCGTGCGTGGGGTACCGGGGCGCGCGCGTCCAGGCCATCGTGCGGGAACTGATGGGGGAGAAGATCGACATCGTGCCCTGGCGCGAGGACCCTGCAGCCTTCGTGAAGGCGGCCCTCGCCCCCGCCGAGGTGCAGCGCGCGACTGGGGAGTCGGACACGCGGACGCTTCGCGTCGTAGTGGCGGACGACCAGCTCTCCCTGGCCATCGGAAAGCGCGGGCAAAACGCCAGGCTGGCGGCGAAGCTGGTCGGCTGGAAGGTGGACATCAAGAGCACCTCGGAGCTGCAGCGGGAGGCGCAGGCGATCCTCACCGGCATGATGGGCGGCGGCGAAGCGCGGTCCGAGGCCCCGCCCTCCGACCCGCCGGAGGAGGCCCTGGAGCGGTTCGTGAGCTTGCCCGGGGTGGGGGAGAAGCTGGCTGCCCGCCTGGTCGCGACCGGCTACACCAGCCTGCAGGGGCTGGCGGATGCTACACTGGAGGCCTTGCAGGAGATCGAGGGGATCGGCCCGAAGAGCGCCGAACGGATCCGGCAGTTGGCGCGGGATGCCGTGACGACCTCTCCGGCAGCCCTTCAGTCGGCAGAGACTTCCGAACTCCCGTCCGAGGGGGCCGACGTCCCCGCGACGGGCGCTGGTCCGGATGCAGGCGAGTGAGCCGCCGGTCGGCCCGCGCAGCCTGCCCCGGCGAACCTGCGTCGGTTGTCGGAGTGTGCGCGAGCAGGCGCGCCTGGTTCGGATTGCCGCCGACGGGGCGGGCGGAGTGCTGGTGAGCCCCGGCCGCGGCGCCGGACGCGGGGCGTATTGCTGTCCGACGGCGTCCTGTCTGGAGCAGGCGCTCCGGCGGAAGGCGTTGCCCCGGGCGCTCCGGTGCGAGCTCGACCGATTGGATGCGGAGGCGCTGCGCCGGTCCTTCGTCGCGGCGGCTGGCGCGATGTCTGAGAGTTCCGCGGGGTCACACTGAGCCGCCTCCCCGTGACCATCACGGGAGGGCCGGAGGATGTCAGCGTGGGAATGGTTCGGATATATGATCTGGCGACGGCATTCCGGCTTACGACCAAGGAAGTCCTGGAGCGGCTGCACGCGGGGGGGATCGAGGCCCTGACGTTTAGCAGCACGGCGGACGAGGAGCAGGCCCGAGAGATCCTGTCGCAGCCGGTGGCCAGGATTGCCGCGCACGCGATCCGGCCGGGCACGGGGACCGCGGCGAAGCCGCCGGCGCGCAAGAGCGCGCGCGGCAAGCCCGCCACAGACGGAGAAGCGGCGAAGGTCGCCCCCAAGCGGCAACCCCGGGCCAAGTCCGCCACAGACGGAGAGGGGAAAGATAAAGAGGAGCCCAAGCCGCGCGCCCCCCGCAAGCGCCCTGCGGCGTCGGTGCAGGCGAAGCCGCTGGTGGTGACGCTCGATGCACCGACGCTCGAACACGCTCCGGCCCCGCCGGTGGAAGTGGCGGTTGCCCCACCGCCCGCCCCGCCCGGGCCGGTGGTTCTCGAGTCCCCCGCCCCTCCGCCTGCCGCGGTGCAGCCGCCACCTGTGGTGGAGGCACCGCCGCCGGCCGAGCCCCCCAAGCCCCCGGAAGTCCCGAAGGTCGAGCCGCCGGTCGAGGTTCGAAAGCCCGAAGCTGCGAAGCCCGCGGAGAGCGCCCCGCCCCCGCCCCGCCCCGCCCCGCCGGTGGCTCCCAGAGTGGAGCCGCGGCGTCCCGGTGCCCGGCCGCAGCGGTACGAGCGGCCCCGGCCCCCGATGCAGGCCGACACGAGGCCCAGGCCGCGTCCGGCCCCCGATCCCAGGGCGCCGGGAGCGCCCTCCGCGGCCGTTTTCACCTCCTCCGCGGAAATCCCGACCCGGCAAGCCGGAGCCGGGCTGAGCGAGCGGCCAGCGGTCTTGGCGCCCCCGCCTGCCCCGGTGGTCAAGGTCCTCAAGGTCGGCGGCGGGATGACGCCCAAGGAGTTGGCGGAGAAGATTTCGGCCACGTCGAGCGACGTCATCAAGCGTCTGATCAAGCTGGGTGTGCTGGTGACGATCAACTCCCCCATCGACGCCGAAACCATCGGCAAGGTCGCGCAGCAGTTCGGTTATGCCGTGGAACAGGCCTCGCCCGAGGAGATGATGGAGGAGGCGGCGGCTGTAGAGGCAGAGGCCCCAGAACTGCTCATGCCGCGGGCCCCGGTCGTCACGGTGATGGGGCACGTCGATCACGGCAAGACGTCGCTTCTCGACGCCATCCGCCACACCAACGTGATCGCCACGGAGGCCGGCGGGATCACCCAGCATATGGGGGCATACGAGGTGGAGGTGCCGGGGCACGCCGTCAAGCGGGTGGTGTTCCTGGACACGCCGGGCCACGAGGCCTTCACGGCCATGCGGGCCCGCGGCGCGCAGGCCACCGACATCGTGGTCCTGGTAGTGGCGGCGGACGACGGGGTGATGCCGCAGACGATCGAGGCGATCAACCACGCCAAGGACGCCAAGGTCCCGATCCTGGTGGCCATCAACAAGATCGACAAGCCGAACGCCGACCCCAACCGGATCAAGCAGCAGCTCACCGAGTACGGCCTGGTGGCCGAGGAGTGGGGCGGCGAAACGATCTTTGCGCCGGTCTCCGCCAAGCGCCGCGAGGGGATCGAGAACCTCCTGGACAACCTCCTGGTCTTGGCCGAGGTGCAGGAGTTCAAGGCCAACCCCGCCAAACCGGCGCGCGGGCTCGTGGTCGAGGCGGAGCTGGACAAGGGGCGCGGCCCGGTGGCCACCATCCTGGTGCAGACCGGCAGCCTTCGGGTGGGAGACGCGGTAGTGGCCGGCTTCCATCATGGGAAAGTCCGGGCCCTGCTGAACGACAAGGGCAAGAAGATCCAGGAAGCCGGACCGGCCACACCGGTGGCGATCCTGGGCCTGTCGGGCGTTCCCCTGGCCGGTGATAGCTTTGCGGTGGTTGGAGACGAGCGCAAGGCTCGGCAGATCGCGGTGGCGCGCCAGGAGCGCCATCGCCAGGAGGTCATGGTCAGCCAGCCCCGGATCACGCTGGACGCCCTGCACCAGCAGATCGAGCAGGGCGAGGTGAAAGAGTTGCGGATGATCATCAAGGGGGACGTGCAGGGCTCGGTCGAGCCTCTGCGGGAGTCCCTGGAGCGGCTTGGTACCGAGCGGGTGAAGGTGAACGTCATCCACAGTTCCGTTGGCGCCATCACCGAGACCGACGTGATGCTGGCCTCGGCCTCGAACGCCATCATCGTCGGCTTCAACGTCCGGCCCGAGCCCAAGGCCCAGCGACTGGCGGAGCAGGAGCACGTGGACCTGCGCCTCTACGCGATCATCTACGAGGCGATCAACCAGGTCCGGGCGGCCATGGAGGGGTTGCTGGAGCCCACGTACGTGGAGCACGCTGTGGGACGGGTAGAGGTGCGGCAGGTCTTCACCGTCACCAAGGTCGGGACCATCGCCGGCTCCTTCGTGGTGGACGGCAAAGTGCTGGGCGGCGCATCGGTGCGGCTGCTGCGGGACGGGCGAGTGGTACACACGGGGAAGATCGGGTCTCTACGCCGCTTCAAGAACGATGTGCACGAGGTCCAGAGCGGCCTGGAATGCGGGATCGGTCTCCTCAATTATAACGATGTGCACCAGGGGGACATCCTGGAAGTCTACGAGCTTGAGCAAGTGACGGCGACTCTGTAGGGTGCAGGTGGCGCGGCGAGATCGGCTATGACCGTCGGGTGCTGCAAGATCGAGCTGCGGATCCCGGGGAGCGACTCGCTCAAGGCCAAGCGCCGGGTCGTCAAGAGCGTGAAGGAGCGAGTGCAGGCCCGCTTCAACGTGGGCATCGCCGAGGTGGATCGGCTCGACGACTGGCAGCGAGCGACCCTCGGGGTGGTCACCGTGAGCAACGATTCCCGGCTGGTGGACGCCACGCTGTCCAAAGTGGTGAGCTGGATCGAACTCAGCGGGGACGTCCTGGTGGTGGATTACGAGATCGAGCTGACCAGCCAATGACCCCGTCCGTTTCATCGGGTCCCTCGCCGGGCAGCCGGCTTTCCCCGGGACCCTCCCCGGCCGATGGTCGAGGCCTCGGGGGCTCCCTATAGGTTCCGCGACGATGCCGTTACCGTTTCGACGTGCCGACCGGGTCGGCGATCTGATCCTGCGCGAGCTCAGCCGGCTTCTCTTGCGCGAGATCAAGGACCCCCGTTTGGCGCAGGTGGTTATCACGAAGGTGGAGCTGACCGCCGACCTTCGCCACGCGCGGGTCTTCTTCACGGGGGGATCGGGTGCGGATCATGCCGGGGAGTTGACGGGGCTCCGGAGCGCGACGGGGTTCCTGCGGGGGCAACTCGGACGAAGCCTCCGCCTCCGCTACACGCCTGAGCTGGCCTTCGAGATCGACGACTCGGTGGACCACAGTCTCCATATCGCGGCCCTCTTGAAGCAGGTGGCGACGGAGGAACAGCATGAATGACCTGGAGCGCGTGGTCGCGGCGCTTCAGGCCGCTCCCTCGGTCGCCGTGGTCTCCCATGTCGGCCCCGAAGGGGACGCCATCGGGTCCACCCTGGCGGCGGCCCTGGCGCTCCGGGACGCCGGCAAGGCGACCGGAGCCTACAACGTGGATCCGGTTCCTCCGGGGCTGCAGCATTTGCCCGGCGTCTCCGAGCTCCGACGAGCGATGCCCGGCGATCAAGCCTTCGCCTGTTACCTGGTGGTGGACACGAGCGGTCTCGACCGGACCGGGGGGCTCCTCGACGGGCGATCGCGGGACGCGGTCGTCCTCAATGTCGACCACCATCACGGCAACAGCCGTTTTGGCGACGCGAACTGGATCGAGCCGGGCGCCTCCTCGGCGGGGGAGATGGTGTATCGCATTCTCCGGGAGGGGGGATTTCCCCTTTCGAAGTCCGTGGCCGCGAACCTGTTCGCCGCGATCCTGACCGACACGGGAGGATTCCAGTACGGGAATACGACGGCCGAATGTTTGCGGGTGGCGGCCGACCTGATGGAGGCCGGGGCCGTCCCGGAGGAGATCGGGCGGGGGCTCCGCGCGCACCGCGCCCTCGGGGAGTGGCGCCTCCTGAGCGAAGTGCTGACCGGCCTGCAGGTCGGGCTGGGGGGGCGACTCGCCTGGATCGAGGTGAGTCTCGCCGCCCGGCAGCGGGCCGGGGTGGGGCTCGAGGCCACCGAGGACTTCATCGAGTATCCCCGGAATCTCAGTGGAGTCGAGATCGCCGTGGCCTTCAAAGAGGT
>JAPLLC010000083.1 GCA_026387775.1 Candidatus Methylomirabilota bacterium
TGCCCCACGTCGAGACGGCGATCCTGGAGTCGGTGGAGGCCAGCCTGCTCAGGCTGGGCCGAGAGCGCATCGACCTGATCCATCTCCACAACCCACTCGCGGCCCAGGCCCGGCCCGAGGCGGCACTCTTGACCGCCATGGATCTGGAGGCGGCGCTGCGCGCGTTCCAGTCACTCGAGCGGCAGGGCAAGGTTCGCTTCTGGGGAATCACCGGGCTGGGCGAGACCGGGCCACTCCATCAGGCGGTGAAGACCGGAGGGTTTCACACGATCCAGACCCTCTACAATCTGCTCAACCCCACCGCGGGCATGCCGGCGCCGCCCGGCTTCCCGTTCCAGGACTACCGACAGATCGTCGATCGAGCCGCAGAAAGCATCGCAATCCGAATTATGGCAGGCGGCGCGCTCAGCGGAACCATCGACCGCCACCCGACGGCCGCGCGATCGGTCGTCCCCATCTCCACCGAGCCGGAGTACACCGCGGATGTCGCCCGGGCCCGGCGGCTCGCCTTTCTCGTCGAGGACGGCAGCGTCGGCAGTCTCGCAGAGGCCGCCATCCGCTTTGCCACCGGCACCCCCGGGATCTCGACCGCCCTGATCGGCGTCTCCAGCCCGGAACAGCTCGAACAGGCCGTGGAATTCACCAATCGCGGCCCTTTGGCGGCTGACGTGCTTGCCCGTATCCACGACGCTCAGATGCGCCAGGAGTAAGCGCTCAGCTACAACACCAGGGGCCACCAGGGTCTCCTGGAGCCCCGCCCAACACCCATCCCGGGGATGGGTACCCGGCGCCCTCGTCACCGGCAGGGAGCCGGCATCGGAGGGAAGCCCTGGGGGCCCGGCTAAGTACACGCGGACACAAGTTCGATGACGTATACGTTGGCCGGATAAGTCCAGGTCCCCCGGGCCGACCCGAGACGCCGCGCCACACCCATCCCGGGGATGGGTACCCGGCGAGCCGCACCCAGCCGCTGGCTGGGTACCCGCCGGCACGGAGGGCCGCTCCCTGAGCGGACCGACCCGGGGTAAGGGCGAGCCGGCATCGGGTACCCGCCCGCAGGGTGGGTGCAGGCGGTAGGCGTCCGAGGGGCGGTCCGGGGGACCGGCGATACCTCGCCGTAATCGTGGGTAGAAGCACTGAGGCGACTTGTGCGGCCGGGTCCCCACCTGCTGCCTCAGCAGCCTCGGGCAGGCTGGAGCCGGGCTACTTCGTGTTCAGCTTCGTCTGAACGCTTCGCACCTTGTCGTCCATCGTCTGATCCCGGTCGGTCCGGGTCCCCAGCTTGATCACCGTCGAGATGCGGGGGGCGCCCATGGCGTGCACCGTCTCGTGGCAGCGCTTGATCGCCGCGAAGACCGCGTCCCACTCCCCCTCGATGTTTGTTCCGTACGCATGGAGTTGCGTCTGAAGGCCGGCCTCATTCAGGATTCGCTCGCACGCCACGACGTATTGGGACACCGACACGCCGACGCCCAACGGCACGACGCATAAATCGACAATCGCCTTCATCGCTCTTCCGCCTCCGATTGACCTCGCCCCCCCCGCTCTTTCCGCCCTCTGCCCTTCTGATCTCTGCTCTCTGCTCTCTGCTCTCTGCTCTGTCCCCCGCGCGCGCCTCAAGCCGGAAGGCCCAGCATCTCCTCCAAGATCTCGGCGGCCACCTTGACCGCCTCCGGGCAAATCGTCTTGAACAACTGCTCCGCCTGCGCCTTCTGCTGGCCGTCCGGGGTGCTGATGTCGCAGCCGAGGAGGTCCCGGCACATCACCGTTCCCTGCCGCTCCACAAATCGGGCATGGAAGACCTGCACCTGCGCATAGGTCTCGTTCTTCTGCGGCTGCCCGGGGCAGCTTGTCGGGCCATGGCGCAGGCCGAGCACCATGAGGGCGCCGGTCACCGCCCCGCAGACGTCCGCCCGGCGCATCCCGCCGCCGAATCCGCAGGCCACCCGGAGGGCCAAGGCTTCGTCCAGGCCAAACGTCGTTCCGTACGTGGACAGGATCGCCTGCGAGCAGTTACAACCGTTCCGGAACTTCGTCACCGCCTCGTCAACCCTTGCGCCGTCTGCCATACGGATCTCCTCTTCTCCCGGTTTCGAATCCTCGGTTGTCGGTTGTGCACTCCGGGGATCTTGATGGTGCCACCCCGGCTCTATCCCTTCGTCAGCAGCTCCGCAGCCACACCCGAGAGCAGTGCAATCCCCGGCACCAGGGCATCCTCGTTGAAATCGAAGAAGCAGTCGTGGTGCCCGGCGGCCAACTCCGTCCCGATCATCACGAAGGCCGCCTGCCCTCCGTTCTTCTGCACCCGTTCCATGAAGTATGTGCAGTCCTCGCTGCCACCGATGTTGCCCGCCGGCAGAATCTCGCTGAACAGCCTCTGGCGCTCGGCGACCTGTCGGATCCGCTCCACCAGCGCCGGGTCGTTGTCGCACCCGGCCGCACCACCCATGAGCTGGAGGAGGACCTTCACCCCCTGCATGGCCGCCGCCGCCTCGACGATTCGCACCGCCTCGGCGTACACATACTCATTGATGGCCGTGGTGGCACCGCGGGTCTCCACCTTGATGATCGCGTTTGCCGGGATGACGTTCCGCCCCGTACCGCCTTGCATCACGCCCACGTTGACCCGCGAGGCGCCCTGGCTGTGGCGCGAGATCGCGTGCAGGCTGAGCGTGGCCGTGGCCGCCGCCAGGAGCGCGTTCCGGCCGGTCTCGGGCGCCCCTCCCGCATGGGCCGGGACCCCGGTGAAGACGGCGTCGAACTTCGTCGTCGCCAGGAACCCCTCGGTCCGGCAAGCCACCTGGCCGGTCTTCTTCAGGTTGACGCCAAGGTGGGCGCCCACGATGTATTTCACGTCGTCCACGACGCCCCGAGCCATCATCGCCTTCGCCCCGCGCACCCCCTCCTCCGCCGGCTGGAAGATCAGCTTGATCGTGCCCGCCAGTTGATCCTTGAGCCCGGCCAGCACCTCCGCCACACCGAGCCCCATGGCGGTGTGGCCATCATGCCCGCAGGCGTGCATCGCCCCCTTGTTGACGGAGGCAAATCCTTCCCGGGCCGGCCGATGCTTTGGATCATCCGACTCGACCAGATCGTTGGCATCCATGTCCACACGCAGGGCGACCGTCGGTCCAGGCTTGGCAAACTTCATCACGCCGACGACGCCGGTCTTGCCCCCGCGCATCTGCTCCACCCAACCCTTGTCCCCGCCTTGCGCGAGCGCCCGCTCGACCTGCCGCTCAAGCTCCGCCGAGGCCGGCACGCCCATCATGGCGCTCCCGTCCACGACCTCCTCCCCAACCAGCGCCCGAAAGCCCAGCCCCTGCAGCGTCTTCGCCACGATCGAGGCCGTCCGGAACTCCGTCCAAGCCGCCTCGGCGTGCTTGTGGAAGTCTCGCCGACGGACAATCGTCTTCTCCTTGAGCGCTTGTGCCGCCTTGACGATATTCGCGTCCATAGTCACTCACCCCTCCCGTCAACGCGCCACGCACGATAGATAGCCGACAATTGAAACGGAGCGTGCCAAATAAAAAACGGACACCTGACAATCTAGAACCGGGCAATTTCAGACATTGGCCGGCTGTTCCGCCTGAGGCGGATCGGTTCTTCATTTTGCCTTGGCTGCTATCCCTGCCTCCAGCTTCAGCCGGAAGAACTCTGCCGCGTTTTCCCGCAGGATTCGCCGGGCCAGCGCGACCGCCTCGTCCTCGGCCAGATAGCCGTCCTCCACCTTCTCCGTCAACACGCGGCTGACCACCCGACGCGCCATGACGCTGTGTCCGTAGGCCCCCTCGGGGATGATGAAGTCGCCGCCGAAGGCGAAGATCTTGTTCGAGGGCAGCGTCTCGATCGCCTCGTGCAGCATCCGTGCGGCGGCAGTGGGTGAGATGATATAGAGCCAGCACAGATCCAACCACACGCAGCCGAAGTTCTTGGCGAGCGCCAAGGCTTCGCCCATGAACGGGTAGCCGCCGTGGAACAGGTCGAACCTGGCCTTCCCGTACTCCAGACAGAGATTGGTCAGGAGCAGCGGGTTCGAATTCTCCAGGACATTCCCGTTGCCCTCCTGGAGACCCGTGTGGATCTGGATGGGCAGGCCCCGCTCCACTCCGGCCCGAATGATCTCGTGGAACATGTAGTCCTGAAGCGGGCGGGACTCGTCCCAGGACGGCCCCTCGCCCAGGTGGGTGAAGAGCCGGCTGAAGACGCGCTCTGCGTCGGGACGCGGGACCTTCTCGAACTTGATGGTGCGGCGGTAGGCGATGCCGATCTTGATCCCGACCGCTCCCTCCGCGATGTCTCGGTCCAGGGCGCCTTGCATGGCCAGGACGAGATCGTCCAGCGAATGGACGCTGCGCCGCGTGTCCGCCTCGATGGCTCGCAGATCGTTCCGGGTGGTGGCGCAGGCAAAGTGCTCCAGGCGCACCACGGGCGCGAACAGCTCCCGGTCCACACCGGTCCGGTAGTCATCCTGGATGCTCACCGCGATGCCGGCCTTCTCTTTCAAGACGTGTCGGTACCATCCTGCATGGCGCGAAGCCGCGATCGCCTCGGAGAGCTGGCGATAGGTCTGCTCGTTCAGGTCCGGCACGCCGAAGAGGTCTCGAATCGCGATGCGCAGGCAGGTTCCGTACCCGGTGGTCCGGATTCGCCCCCAGTAGGGAGCCAGCGCGGCCCAGCGATCGTCCAGCGAGAGTGTCGGGTCCGAGGGCGCGGTGAAGGGTGGCGGCTTCCGGATCCAGCCGATCCGGGCCATGCGCTCGACCAGCACGGGCCGGGCAGTCGCGCGCACGCTCTCGAGGACGGCCGGCGGCATCCCGGACGAGATCAAATCGCTCGAGGCATAGTGCGGGAAGAGGTAACCGAAATCGAGCGCCGCGCGGTTTCGCTCCTCTTCCGACAGGAGATGTTCGTGAGTGTCCACCAGGCGGATGGTGCCCACTGCATCCGTGATTCGTGCGGCAAGGCTCATCATGAATCGTCTCCTTTGGACGCCATGGGGCAACCGGGGTGGTCACTTGGCTGGCGCGATTTCGTCCAGGAACTGCAGCAGGTTTTCCCGCGCCATCACGAACGCGGGTCCGCCCCCAAACTCCACCCCGATGGCGGCCGCGTCGATCACCTCTTCACGGGTGGCTCCAGCCGACACGGCGTTTTCCATGTGATTGGCCAGGCACGGGATACACCGGGTCGCCACCGATGCCGTCACGGCCATCAACTCCTTGTACTTTCGATCCAGCGCGCTGGGTTTGTAGTACTGTTTCATCAGTTCGTTGAAACCGTTGTAGAGATTCGGCGCCTCCTTCTCCAGGCGCCCCCGGTCGATCGTCCGCCTTTTCAGAATCTCCTTCGCCGTGGCCATGGTTGCCTCCTCGATATCGGTTGGGTCAGGGCGTGAACACCACTTTACGAGGTTATCACTCGCCTCCAGCGGGGTCAACGCGCATCTCCCGGAGTAGCGGCAGAACCATCAACTCTGAACGCGGATACTACGACGGCGAGGAAGCGCCTCCGCGGTTTCGGTGGCGCCCGAAAACCAGACGTCCGGTGAGGCGGAATGCGGCAATACACAGGCCCGCAATCAGGACGAGACAGGCCAAGGGAAGAAGGATCGCCAGCAGCGCTACGACGAGCGCGGCGATAAGCTCCGCCGTGGAGACCAGGGGATTCCCGAGCCCCCCGGTGAACAGGGCGGACTTGAGCCGGAGCAAGACACTCGTCCCCTGGGTGATTCCGGCGACCCCGCCACCGATCAGCGCCGCTCCCCACTTCAGAAGAGGCGGAAGGTCGGTGAAGACCGACGCGCTGACAACGATCCCCGCAATCACCGCCGCGGGCGTCGCGATCGCGTCCAGGACGTTATCCAGCCAGGGAATGTAATACGCGATCACTTCCAGGAGCGTGGCCGTGGCGAACGCGACAAGCGCCTCTCGTGTTCCGATCCACTCGAAGCCGGGAGACAGCGGCAGATAGCCGGCCTGAGCGGCGATACTCGCAACCAGGAGTGGGACAAACACGCGGAATCCACACGCCGCGCTCAATCCCAGACCGACTCCAAGGCTCAGGAACGCATCCATTCTTGCTGCTCGTCGCCCTCCTGATCTCTGGTATCGGTGGCTCAAGAGAAGCCCCCCTGCGCTCTCGCGCACAGGGGGGCTTCATCGCTTCCCTGGATCGGGGAATCCCCGCCTACCCCATCCCTCCTACATCACGAACCCGAACATCCGTGGCAGCCACATGGTGAGCGGTGGCCAGTAGGTCACGAAGATCAAGACCACGATCTCGATGGCCAGCAGCGGCAGGAGCGGCCGGATGATCTGGTTCATCGAGAGGCCGGAGATGCGCAGCCCGACGAAGAGCGATGTCCCCACCGGCGGCGTGATCAGGCCGTAACAGAGGTTGATGATCATCATGGCCCCGAAGTGGACGATGTGCATCCCCATCTTCTGCATCAGCGGCAGGAGGATCGGGGTCAGCATGATGACCGCGGGCGTCAGATCCACCAGACAGCCCACGATCAAGAGGAAGATATTGATGACGATCAGCAAGATGAACTTGTTGTCGGTGATGGCGAAGACCGTGTTGGCCAGCACCTTCGGCAGATTCTCGTAGGTCAGGATCCAGGTGAAGACCGAGCTGGTGGCCACCAGGAACAGCACCACGGCGTTGACCTGGCAGCACTCGAACAGGATCTTGGGCAGATCGCTCCATTTGGTCTCGCGGTAGATCCCGCAGCACAGGATGATGGCGTAGAGCGACGACACGGCCCCCGCCTCGGTGGCCGTGAAGACTCCCGAGATGATCCCCCCCAGGATGATGAAGATCGTGAACAGCCCCGCCAGGCCGTCCGCCACGCGATACGCCTTCTCCTTGAAGGAGAGCTGGGGCATCGGGGCGGGCGGGATGTGCTTCCTGGCGTGGAAGAATGCCCAGATCATCAGGCCGAGACCGATCAGGACGCCCGGGATGGCGCCCGCCAGGAACAGCGCCGCGATGGAGACCGACCCCGCGGTGTGGGCGAAGATGATCATCGGGATCGAGGGCGGGATGATCGGCCCCATCACCGCCGAGGCGAGGGCGATGGAGGTGGCGGTTTCCCGCTTGTAGCCCGCCTTCTCCATCGTCGGGATCATCATCGCCCCGATGGACGAAATCTCGGCCACCGCGGACCCCGACACCCCGCCGAAAAACATGCAGGCCAGGATGGTGATGTGGGCCATGGCGCCCGGGATCCGGCCCACCAGGACCTCCGCCAGCCGAACCAGCCTGGTGGAGACGCCGCCGCGGGCCAGCAGCGTCCCGCCAAAGATGAAGAAGATGACTGCCAAGAGCGGGAACGAGTTGACGGCCGAGAGCATGCGCTGGATGATCGTCGCCCCGTCGATGTCCAGCGTCAAGCCGGCCAGCATGGCTCCCAGCCCGATGCCGAAGGAGATCGGCAGGTTGATGACCATGAAGAAGGCGAAACAGAAGAACGCAATTCCAAGTGCCATGGTGTGGCCAGCCTCCCCCGAATGGGTTTTCCGCCGACCCGGATCGCCGGGACCGGCGCGCCGCTCGTCCAGGAACCGCTACTGCACTCCTAGATCGGAACCATCTCGGACGACGACGGCGCCTCCTCCTTCCCCAACCCCAGTATTGCCTTCCAGGTGTCCTGAATGATGAACAGAAGCATCAGCGTGCCCGAGATCGGCATGACCAGATACAGCCAGAAGTTCGTGACCGGAATGGATTCCATCAGGTCGTCTTTGAACTGGCTGACCAAGGCAACCCCGTAGACAACCATGATCGCTGCTACGATGGCAATCAGGCCGTTGAGGAGGATGTGCCCCACCTGGCGCGCCCGGAGCGGCATCATCTTAAAGAAGACGTCCAAGCTGATGTGCTCCTTGAACCTGACCGCCAGCGCCGCCCCCAGATACGTGATCCAGACCAGAAGATACCGGGGGACCTCCTCGGACCAGGACGGCACGTAGTTGAGGAGATACCGCGTGAAGACCGTGATGGTCGTGATGAAGAAGATCGCGCACGTCATGAAGATCATCGTCGTCTTCACGACCGCCGTGATTCCGTCCAGAAACCGATCCAAGGCTTTCAGCATGATGTCCCGCCGGTTTTCGAGGGTTAAGCGAGAATATCCGGCGGGGGCAACCGCCCCCGCCGGACCCGGTCAGTGCAGCCTAGAAATTCTTGCCCGTTGCCAGGACCCAGTCGACGAAGCTCTCAGCACCCAGCTTCTTGGCCGATTCCTTGACCAGGGGCGCCACGGCCTCCATGAAGGGCTTCTTGTCCACGGTGATGACTTCCTTCATCAGCCCCTTGATCTTGTTCAGATCCTCGACCTCGGCCACCTTCCAGGCGCCGCGCATGTAGGCCGTGGCCTCTTCGCCGGCCTTCAGGATCGCCGCTTGCTGGGACTTGGAGAGCTTCTCGAAGACCTTGGTGGAGATGATGTTCACGTCCGGAATCCGCATGTGCTCGTCGATGGTGTAGAACTTCGACACCTCATAGAATTTCATGGAGATGACCGAGGGGTGGTTGTTCTCGCCGCCGTCCACCACACCCGTCTGCAGGGCGGTGTACAGCTCGCCCCAGGCCACCGGCACACCGCTGGCCCCCATGGCCTTCATGGTGTCGATCATGACCGGCGAGGCCATCACGCGGATCTTCATCCCCTTCATGTCCGCCGGGGTGCGGATCGGCTTCTGGGTGAAGAAGTTGCGGGCGCCCGAGGTGATCCAGGTGATGGTCTTGATCCCCTTCGGCTCGAGCTGCTTCATGAACTCCATCGCCTTGGGGTCGTTCAGGCAGTACCAGTAGTGATCGTCGCTCTTGAAGATGAAGGGCAGCGACCAGGCATCCATGGCGGGCATGACCTGGCTCAGGTTCGAGATGGAGACCGACGTGAAGGCGATGCTGCCGTTCCGGACGTTCTCCACGTTGTCCCGGGCGTCGCCGAGCTGCCGGGAGTGGTACACCTGGACATCGACCTCCCCCTTGGTGAGCTGCTTCACCCGGCTGGCGAAGAACTCGGCCGTGTACGCCGAGGGGTGGTTCGGCTCGTGGATGCTGGAGAACTTCAGCACCGTCGCCGCGGATGCCGGCATCGCAAGGGCTACCACCGCGAACATCGTGATGATCCCAAAAATCACCCTTCTCATTTTGTTGCCTCCTCCGGTTTTAGGGAGCCGTCCCCCGGTTACACCTGCGCGGCCAACAGTTGGCCGCCCCCGTGTGATCAACGATCCGAGCTGGGAACCGACGAGGTAAAAGAGAGGAGCCTAGCGCCAGGGGCCACGGGAGAGAGCGAGAGAAATCCTCCCGCAAAAAACTGCCGTCGGCATCGTGAACCTGGCGGCACTACCCCGCCTCCGCGCTGCATGGTCGAAGGACGGGGCCATCCCCGCATCATCCCTTTGTCGGGAGTCGAAGCCAGACGAGCAATAGCCCATACGGCCATGAAATGTCAAGGCGGAAAGTCTGACCGGGGGGCATCCGGGGAGATTGTCCGGGCGGGCTGACCTAGCCGGTTCCTCTTGCCGGAACCGTCCGAGGCGAAGACCTCTGCGGACAGCTCCTTTCGCCGAATGCGTTCGTCCGGGGAATGGTCAGAGGAGCAGTCCTCTGGCCTTTTTCGCTTTGCCCAATCGTCTCCCTGCTGTACCCTGACCCGTCAGTCGCACTACAGAAGGGATTCGGAGGCGGCCCGAAAGCATCGAGACGATCTCCCTTTCGCTGATGCCGCCAAATTACTCTAACCTTTGTGTTGACGGAGGACGCAATGCTTCTGGAAAACCAGGTGAAGAAGACCCTCAAGGCGGGCGGCGTGGTCCTCGGGACCATGCTCACCCACCTGCACCAGCCCGCCGTTGCCATCCTGATGAAGAACGCGGGTTGGGACTACGTGTTCCTGGATGCCGAGCACGGCTCGTTCACTCCGCCGCAGTTGTTGGACTTTTGCATTGCCGCTCGCGGGGTGAACCTCCCGACCATCGTGCGCGTGCCCAACAGCCGAGAAGCCCAGCGGATGTACCAGACCCTCGACCTCGGGGCGACCGGCCTCCTCTGCCCTCAGACCGAGACCCGGGAGCAGGTGGAATTCATCATCCACTCCACCAAATACTTCCCCATGGGTCAGCGCGGAATGTCCCTTCGCAACAATCACACTTCCTGGGGGAAATACAAGGGCTCTGAGTTGACCCCGAAATTGAATCAGGAGACCATGATCGTCCTGCAGATCGAGTCCAAGCTCGGGGTCGACAACCTCGAGCCCATGCTGGACGTGCCCGGCGTGGACGCCGTCTTCATCGGCCCGAACGACATGTCTCAGACCCTGGGCATCCCCGGCGATATCGGCCATCCCGAGGTGGCCAAGCGGGTGGACCGCGTCCTTGAGCTCTGCCAGAAGAAGAACATCCCCTGCGGCGTGCACACCTACGACCTGGACACGGCCAAGAAGTGGATCGCCCGCGGCTGCCGCTTCATGTGCCTGGGCGGCGACATGGCGTGGCTGCAGGACGGCATGCAGGTGGCGTACAACGCGGTGATGGAGTCGGTGAAGAAGTAGCCTCGAAAGCGGGACCAAGCCGTTGTCAAAGAATAACTTGACCGGAGAAATTCCGGAAACGGCATAAGGAGCCGTAACGAAACTCCAATGAATGGACAAGTTATTTCGTAACGGCTCCTAAGTTCCGACGAACATCACGGCCGGCTCCCTTCGGAGCCGGCCGTGTTTTGTTTTCCCGTCCGTTTTCCGTCTTGTGAAATACGACAGGAGATTCCGCAACTCCCTCACCGCGTCACCCCTCGCGGGCCCGCAGCGCCGAGAGCAGCTTCTCGTGGATGTTGTCGAAGGCCCCGTTGGACATGATCAGGACCACCGCGTCCTTGCCCAGCCGGCCGGACAGGGCCGCCACCACCTCGTCGGCGTTCTCGTGCAGTACCGCCTTCTGGCCGTTCTGCTGGAGGGCTGCCACCAGCGCCGCCGAGTCGAACCGCTCCGCCTCCGGAATCTTTTCAGCGTCGAACGGCGGAACGACTACCACCTCGTCGGCCGCGGCGAACGAGGCCGGGTAGGCCTCCTGGAACACCTTCCGGCGGCTGGTGGCGGTGCGCGGCTCGAACACGGCCACCAGGTGGGAGCGGGGGTAGCGCGCCCGAGCCGCCCGCACGGTCTCCCGCACCTTGGTGGGATGATGGGCGAAGTCGTCGATCACCGTCACGCCGTCGACCACCCCGCGCACCTGCATCCGGCGCGCGATGCCGGCAAAGCCGGTCAGGGAGCCGGCCGCCTTCTTCACGTCCACGCCCAAGGCCTCGGCAGCCGCCAGTACCCCCAGGGTGTTGACCACGTTGTGCCGCCCGGCCAGCGGCAGGGTCACAGTCCCGACGTGGCTCCCCTGGCGGATCAGCGTGAAGCGCGTCGCGTCCTCGCCGGGTTGAATCTCGGCAGCGCTCCAGGCGGCGCCGGGGCCCAGTCCGTAGGTCACGACCCGACAGGGGGCCGCACTCGCCACGGCATTCACTTCCGGATCGTCGGCGCAGGCCACCAGCAGCCCGTCGGCCGGCAGCAGCGACATCAACCCGGCGAAGGCGGCGCGGTAGGCCTCCATGTCTCGGTAGATGTCGGCATGATCGAATTCCACCGCCGTCAACACCACGATCTTGGGGCGGTAATGCACGAACTTGGGTCGTTTGTCGAAGAAGGCGGTGTCGTACTCGTCCCCCTCGACCACGAACACCCCTCCCCGGCCGAGGTGGAAGCTCTTGCCGAAGTTCTGCGGGATTCCACCCACCAGGAAGGACGGATCGAGCCCGGCCTCCACCAGCACATAGGACAGCAGCGCCGCGGTGGTGGTCTTGCCGTGGGTTCCCGCCACCACCACCGAGGTCTTGCCGGCGATGAAGAACTCCGACAGCGCCTGCGGGAAGCTCATCACCCGGAGGCCCCGCTGCAGCGCGGCCTGCGCCTCGGGATTGTCCCTGCGGCACACGTTGCCGACGATCACCAGATCGGTGTCGGGATCCAGATGGGCGGGGTCGAAGCCTTGCAGGGTGGGGATGCCCCAGGCCTGCAGCCGCTCGGCCATGGGCGGGTAAAAGGCCCGGTCGGAGCCCTGCACCTCGTGCCCGGCCTCTTTGAGCAGACCGGCCAGCGCCCCCATGCCCGTGCCGCAGATGGCCACCAGATGCACCCTCACTCGCTCTCCTCGGCGCTAGAGTTCCACGTTCAACGTTCCACGTTCACCCTTCAACGTTTAACACACAGTTCCGCCACCCGCTCGTCGAGCGCTGGCCGAAACTGCTTGATGGTCCCGTTCTCTCGGGTGGGGTGGACCCGGTTGGTCCGCAGCACCACGATCAGCTCCCGGTCCGGATCGATCCACAAGGAGGTGCCGGTGAAGCCCAGTTGTCCGACCGTCCTGGGCCCAAAAAGCCCGCCGGCCTGCGACGCTCGCGGAGACGGGGTGTCGAAGCCCAGAGCGCGGGACGAGCCCGGCACCTCCGACTTCTGCCAGAACTGCTTGGCCAGACCTTGCTCGAAGAAACCACCGCTGTGCAGAAAGGAGCCCAGCCAGGCGTCGGCCACGGCGGCCACGTCCCGGATCGTTCCGAACAGACCGGCGTGCCCGCTCACGCCGCCCATGGCGTAGGTGTTTTCATCGTGCACCTCGCCGATCAGGAGGCGTCCTCGCCAGGGGCAGCGCTCGGTGGCCGCGAAGGCGCGCCCTCGCCGGGCGCGGGCGGCCTTGGCGGGCGACTTGAGGTCCACGAAGAACAGGCTCTCGATCTTGAGCGGCTCGGTCAGCCACTCCGCAAACAGCACATCCGTGGGGTGGCCGTTGACACGCTCCAGGATCCAGTCCAGGAGGATGAAATTCAGATCGCTGTAGAGCGCCCGGCTGCCGGGCGGCGCCTCCGGTGCCTCGGCCGCCACCATCCCGCGCACGGCCTCCTGCCCCTTGACGGTGGCCAGCCAGCTTCCGCCACCGGCCGAGGGCACCTTTTCGTAGTACGGCCGCCAGTCCGCCAGCCCGCTGCTGTGATCCAGCAGCATCCGCACCGTGATGGCATCTCGGCCCTGTCCGGTGTACTCCTCCAGGAGGCGATGCACCGGCGTTTCGAGCTCGAGGCGACTCCGCTGGATCGAGAGCAGCACGAGGGGGGTGGTGACCAGCACCTTGGTCAGCGAGGCCAGATCGAAGCAGGTGTGTGCGTCCACCGGATCGCCGGGCGGTTCGAGCGAACGGCGCCCATGGAAAGACAGGTGCACCGTTTTCCCGCACACCCGCACCAGCAGGGCCCCGCCGGGGAATACCCCACCCGCGATCCCCGCGTCCATCAACCGCACCAGATCCGGATGAGACTCGGGCTGGGCCATGCCGCTAGCGCACCGCGGATTCGAGCAGGGTCACGGTCCGCGCCCCGGCATCGAGACGCGCCCGGACCCCGACCGGAATGGCCAGATTGCGCCGGCCGTGGCCGAATGCCGCGCCGGAGAGGGCGGGGAGCCCGAGCGCAGAGATGGCCTGCTCCAGCACATGCCGGGCAGAGTGCCGGCCGGCACCCTCCGGCTTGCAGCCGGTCAGCTCCCCGACCACGATCCCGCGAATTCGCTTCAGCAGTCCGGCCGACACGATTTGCCAGAACAGCCGGTCCAGTCGGTAGGCATCCTCATTGACGTCCTCGAGACAGAGCAAGGCGCCGCCGAGATCCGGAGCAAAGCGCGTCCCGGCCAGGCTGGCCAGGGTGGAGAGGTTGCCGGCCACCAGCCTCCCCTCGGTTATTCCTGGCATCAGGGTGCGGGTCCGGCCGAGCGGTAGAGGCTGCGGCACTCTTGTCCCGAAGAGCAGCGCCTTGAGCCAGCGCAGGTCGGCGGCCGGCAGCCGGGACAACTGGGTGATGACCGGGCCGTGGATGGTCACGAAGCCGCCGGGGCGCGCGAGTTGCACCAGCAGGGCGGTGACGTCGGAGAAACCCACCAGCAGCTTCGGGTGCCGCCGCAGGCGCGGCAGGTCCAGCAAGGGGAGCAGCCGGGCCGTACCGTAGCCGCCTCGGATGCACCACACCGCCTTGGTGTCCTCCTCCTGCATTGCCGACTTCAGCTTCTCGGCGCGACGCTGATCGCTCCCGGCCAGGAAGCCTTCGCGAGCAAACTCGCCCCGGCTCACCACCGGGACGAGACCGAAGCCTTCGAGCACCTGTTGCCCGGCCTTGAACAGGCCGGGATCGAAGGGGCTGGCCGGTGCGATCAGCCGGACCCGGTCTCCGCGCCTCAGGGCGTCTGGCTTCACAAGTATGGACCGGCTCATGAAACACCCTCGCCTTGACATCCGAAGAACGCGGCCAGCTCCATCCGGAGCTGGCCGCGTCATTCTTCCTGTTCTGCCTCCCGAGCCCGGATGCCTGCCCCCTCACGTCATACCTGGTTTTTGCGCTGAGCGCACAAAAACCAAAAATTGAAAGGCATCGGGGAACCCCTGTGGGATTGGCTGTGAGTAAACAACGACCATCCCAGAAGCAGGTAACCCCGAGGGTTACGCACGATGGGAACACAACCCGAATCGCAGGGGTCACCTCCCAATTGGTCTTTGCGCGCCCACCGCGCAAAAACCAGGTCATACCAGCTCTGAATAGATCTCCGGCCGCCGGTCCAGGAAGAAGGTCCAGTCGTCGCGGACGAGCTTGATCCGGTCCAGGTCCAGATCGGCCAGGACCACCCCCTCGATGGCGCCGGCGGGCTCGGTGACAAAGTCCCCGTTCGGATCCACGCAGAAGCTCTTCCCGTAGAACGTCATCGTGCCTTCGGTCCCGACCCGATTCACGCGAAACGCGTAGAGACAGTTGTAGACGGAGTGGCCCATGATGGCCCGCTCCCACTTGGTGACGCTGCCCGGGCTGGAACAGGCCGTGGGACAGAAGAGGATCTGCGCTCCCTTCAAAGCAAGCGCCCGCGCCCCTTCGGGAAAGAAGTTGTCCCAGCAGGTCTGCACGCCGATGGTGGCGTAGCGCGTCTTGAAGACCGGGAAGCCGAGATTTCCGGGCTGGAAGTAGAATCGCTCTTGGTAGTTGGGAAGATCCGGGATGTGATTCTTGCGGTAGATTCCGAGGATGTGGCCGTTGGCGTCCACGACCACGGTGGTGTTATAGTGAGCGGAATCGTCCGCCGTCTCGAACATGGGCACGATCAGGACCGCCTGAGCCTGCTCCGCCACGAGCTGGAGCGCCTGGGTCATGGGGCCCGGAATCGGCTCGGCGAACGCGCGCTGGGCCTCGGACCCCTTGCGGGGAAACCACGGCCAGGCGAAGCACTCGGCGAAGCAGATGATCTTGGCCCCGCGCTCGACGGCAACCTGGACCAGATCCAGCGCCTTCGAGAAGTTCACCTTCACGTCCGGCCCGCAGGTTAACTGAATACCCGCGATCGTCAGCATCCCACCTGGCGCGCGCTCGCTCACGTCTCGCCTCCTTCAGTCGCCGACCGGTTCAGCCCCCGCAACACTTCTTGTATTTCTTCCCGCTGCCGCACGGGCAGGGATCGTTCCGGCCGGCCTTGGCCCTGGAGGCCGCCAGGGCGGGAGCCGCCACGGTTTGCAGGCTTCGGGTGGCCGTGGCGGACTGCTCGCGCCGGCGGCGGCCGCCCGGCAGCGCCAGCGGCATCTCCGACAGGTCGCCGGCGGCGGCCGCCCGCTCCGCCTCCACGGCCACCTGGACCTTCATCAGAAAGCTCACGGTGTCCCGGGCGATCCTGAGCTCCATCGCCTCGAACATCTCGAACCCTTCCCGCTTGTACTCGATCAGCGGATCCTTCTGGCCGTACCCTCGGAGACCGATGCCTTCCTTCAGGTGGTCCATGGCCAGCAAGTGGTCCTTCCACTGCCCGTCTACCACCTGCAGCATGAGCATCCGCTCCAGGTAGCGCATCATGTCGCTGCCGACCTGAGCCTCCTTCTTCCGATAGGCCTCCTTGACCAGCGCCGACAGCTCGTCCTTGAGGAGCGCGGGGGTGAGCGCGTCGATCTCGTCCTTCTTCCAGGACACCTCCACGCCGAACTGCGGCTTCATGGCCTCCGTCAGGCCGGCCAGGTTCCAGTTCTCTGGGTAGGCTTCCTCGTTCACGTAGACGCCGACCGTCTCGTCCAGCACCTCCTCGATCATCCCCTGGATGACCTCCTGGATATCCCCCCCCTCCAGGAGTTGCTTGCGCTCGCTGTAGATCAGCTTGCGCTGCGTGTTCATGACGTCGTCGTATTCCAGGAGATGCTTGCGGATCTCGAAGTTGTGGGCCTCCACCCGCTTCTGGGCCGTCTCGATGGCCCGGGTGACCCAGGGATGCTCGATGGGCTCCCCCTCCTCCATCCCCAGCTTCTCCATGATCTTGCCGATCCGCTCCTGGGCGAAGAGGCGGAGGAGGTCGTCTTCCAGCGAGAGAAAGAACCGGGAGGAGCCGGGGTCCCCCTGGCGGCCCGCGCGCCCGCGGAGCTGGTTGTCGATGCGCCGGGCTTCGTGCCGCTCCGTCCCCAGGATGTGCAGCCCGCCCAGCTCGACCACCCGGTTGTGCTCTGTCTCGGTTTGCTTGCGGACCTTGGCGAGGGCCGCGGCGTAGCTCTCCGGATCGTCGGTCTCCAGGAGGCCGTAGCGCTGCATGTCCTTGACCTCGGCCAGGACTTTCTCGTAGGCGGCGGGCTCCAGACCGTCCCGCTTCGCCTCGCCCCGCCGGAGGATCTCGGCCGCCATGGACTTCGGGTTCCCGCCCAAAAGGATGTCGGTGCCGCGGCCGGCCATGTTGGTGGAGATGGTCACCGACTTCAGGCGGCCGGCCTGGGCG
>JAPLLC010000267.1 GCA_026387775.1 Candidatus Methylomirabilota bacterium
TCATGCCCCCGAAAGACGCGGAGCAGCGAGGGCCAAAGCAGGACGACCTCGCCTGGATCGAGTCGCGCCGCGGAAAGATCCAAGTTCGCGTGGACCTCGCGCCGACTCGCAATCGCATGCCGCGGGGCATGGTCTTCGTGCCCTGGTTCGACGAAGGGGTCTTCATCAACAAGGTGACCCTCGACGCCACCTGTCCCATCTCGAAGGAGACCGACTACAAGAAGTGCGCCGTCAAGGTCTACAAGACCACCCCGGTCGCGAGGGTTCAGTCATGAAGAAGAGCGCGATCCTTTTCCTTGCCGTCGCCCTGAGCGCCGGCTGCGCCGCTTCCAATCCCGCCGCGCCGACTCCCGACACGGCGCTGGGTCTCCAGAAGGGGAGCGTCTTCGCCGTCCCCGTCCCCCCGCCGGTGAAGCCGAACGAGAGCGCGCCGGGCGAGCAGAAGCCGGTGGCGCCGCCCTACGCCGGCTCTCCTCCCGTCATCCCCCACGGCACCGGCGATTTCCTTCCCATCACCGCCAAACAGAACGCCTGTCTCGACTGCCACGCGGTGACGGAGAAGAAGCCCGGCGAGCCCACGCCGCTGCCCCCCAGCCATTACACCGATCTTCGTAACGCGCCGGATACGGTGGCAGACAAGGTCGCCGGGGCCCGCTACGTCTGCGTTTCCTGTCACGTGGGCGCCACGGACGCGGCGCCGCTCGTGCAAAATCGCTTCATTCATACGGGAGAGAATAAATGAAAGGTGCAGCAGCGGTCGCCGGCATCCTGAAGCAGGAAGGGGTCGAGTGTCTCTTCTGCTTTCCCATCAACCAGGTGATCGACGCCGGGGCGGAGCTGGGGATCCGGCCGATCATGGCTCGGACCGAGCGTGCGGTCCTCGGCATGGCCGACGGGTACGCCCGCGCGACCAGCGGCCGCCGCATCGGAGTCTGCACCGTGCAGTACGGCCCGGGGACCGAGAACGCCTTCGGGGGATTGGCCCAGGCCTATTCGGATTCCACCCCCATCCTTTTTCTGCCCGGCGGGGTACCCGAGGGCCGGACGGGGGTGAAGCCCAACTTCGACGCCGTTCTCAACTTCCAGCAGGTCACCAAGTGGGTGGCCCGCGTGAATCGAGTCGAGCGCATCCCGGAATTCATGCGGCGCGCCTTCACCTATCTGCGGACGGGGCGACTCGGGCCGGTGGCGCTGGAGCTTCCCTGGGACGTGATGCTGGCCGAGACGGATGAGGCGGCCCTCACCTATGCCCCGGTCAAGGGTACCCGGGCGATGGCCGATCCCGCCGACGTCGCGGCCGCCGTGAAAGCGATCCTCGCGGCGAAGCTCCCCCTGATCCACGCCGGGCTCGGCATTCTCTACGCACAGGCCTCGGAGGAGCTGCAGGAGTTTGCCGAGCTGCTCCAGGCCCCGGTGATGACGACGCTGTCCGGCAAGAGCGCGTTCCCCGAGGACCATCCGCTCTCGATCGGCAGCGGAGGCATGGCCTGGCCCCGGGCGATCACGAAGTATCTGGCCGAAACCGACCTCGTCTTCGGCGCCGGCAGCAGCCTCTCGATCTCCAGCTTCGCCGCCCCGATCCCCAAGGGGAAGGTGGGAGTGCAGCTCACCGTGGACGACCGCGACCTGAACAAGGACTACCCTGCCCGCCACCTCCTCGTCGGCGACGCCAAACTCGTCCTGCGCCAGATGATCGAGGAGGCAGAGCGCCAGCTGGGCCGTGACGGCCGCCGGGGGGACGATCGTGTGGCCAGGCAGATCAAGGCGATCAAGGACGAGTGGCTGGCAGAGTGGATGCCGCGGCTGACCTCCGCCGAGGTGCCCATCAACCCCTACCGGGTGGTCTGGGACCTCCAGCAGGCCGTGGCCGGCCGCGACGTCATCGTCACCCACGATGCGGGGAACCCGCGCGACCAGATGACCCCTTTCTGGACCGCCCGGACCCCCAACAGCTACATCGGCTGGGGCCGGTCCACCCACCTCGGCTACAGCCTCCCCCTGGCGCTGGGCGCCAAGGTGGCCCGACCGGAGGCGACCGTCCTCCATGTCCTGGGGGACGCGGCCTTCGGGCAATGCGGCATGGATCTCGAGACCGCCGTCCGGAACAAGATCGGCATCGTGACCGTCCTCCTGCACAACTCCTGCCTGGGAGGCTACGACAAGCACCTCCCGCACGCGACGCGGCTGTACGGCACCCGTTTCCTCTCGGGATGCTACAGCAAGGTGGCGGAGGGCCTCGGCGCCCATGCCGAGCTGGTGGAGAAGCCGGCCGAGATCATCCCCGCGGTTCGCCGGGCGGTGAAAGCCGCCGACGACGGCCGACCGGCACTGCTCGAAATCATCACCAAGGAAGAGCCCGTGTTCTCCAGGTAGCCGGACACGA
>JAPLLC010000066.1 GCA_026387775.1 Candidatus Methylomirabilota bacterium
CGCCAAAGAAAGGATGTCAGTCATGCCCGAGCGTCGTCCACAGGCGCTCCGCATCGGGGATCTCACAGCGTCACTGCCGATCATTCAGGGAGGCATGGGCGTCGCCGTCTCGCTGTCCGGGCTGGCCTCTGCGGTGGCCAACGAGGGCGGGATCGGCGTCATCGCCTGCGCCGGCATCGGCAGGGATGAGGCGGACTTCTTCAAGAACTACCTGGCCGCCAACGCTCTGGCGCTGCGCAAGGAGATCCGGCGGGCGAAGGAACTGAGCCCGGGGATTCTCGGCGTCAACGTCATGATGGCGCTGTCGAATTGCGGGGAGCTGTTCGCGACGGCCATCGAAGAGGGGATCGACGTCATCTTCTCGGGGGCCGGGCTGCCCCTCGATCTCCCCCACTACCTGAAGGGGGGCGGCCGGACAAAGCTGGTGCCGATCGTCTCCTCGGGCCGGGCGGCCAAGATCATCGCCAAGCGATGGACGGAGCGGTACGAGTATCTTCCCGACGCCTTCGTGGTCGAGGGGCCGCAAGCGGGTGGACACCTGGGGTTCAAGCCGGAGCAGATCGGCGATCCGGCCTACGCGCTGGAGCTGCTCCTCGCGGATGTCTTGGAGGCGGTCAAGCCGTTCGAGGCAAGGGCAGGGCGGACCATCCCGGTCATCGCGGGCGGGGGAATCTACACCGGGGCGGACATCTACAAGTTCCTGCAGCTCGGCGCCGCCGGCGTCCAGATGGCTACCCGCTTCGTGACGACCCACGAATGCGACGCCTCGGCCGGCTTCAAGGATGCGTACGTCAAGGCGACGCGAGAGGACATCGTCATCATCAAGAGCCCGGTGGGGATGCCGGGGCGGGCGATCCGGAACCAGTTCCTCGACGACGTGATCGCCGGGAAGAAGATCCCCTTTACCTGCCCGTACCACTGCATCGTCACCTGCGATTACACCAACAGCCCCTACTGCATCGCGCTGGCCCTCATCAACGCCCAGCGGGGCAGGATGGGCCACGGCTTCGCCTTCGCCGGCGAGAACGCGTACCGGGCGACCGACATCGTGTCCGTCAAGGAGCTGGTCGCGACGCTGCTTCAGGAGTACGACGCGGCGGCGGCCTGACCCCGTTCTCTCGTCGAACCCCGACGCAAACACACAGCCCCCAGCGGCACGCGCCGCCGGGGGCTGTGTGTTTGCAGCGATCATACTTTCGCCCAGGCTGCTCAAAAAGGTCCAGATGCAAGGCGGAAGGCGAAAGGCCGAGTGAGGCGTACCCCAGGTACGCCGCAACGAGTGCCTGAGCGTTCCAACGCCGCAGATGGGCCTTTTTGAGCAGCCTGTTAGCCGACCTTCGGGACGGGCACGGCATACGGGCCTTCGGAGATGAAAGCCACGCTCGGTCGGGCGCCGCTCCAGCGGGGATGGTGCACCGCGTAGATGAGGGCATTCTGGATCATGGCCCGCGCCTGCTCCAGATCGCCACACGGCCCGTCCTCGGGCAGATAATCCCACCCCATCCCGCCGGGGACGATCTCGTGGGCGGTTCGGGAGAGCCGGGCCGAACAGTAGATCAGCCCCGCCTCGCCGACCTTCGCCAGGACCTTCCCCCACATCTGCGGCTCCCACTGATCCTTCGTGAACCGCCATGCCGGGCCCCGGAGGGCGGCGAGGTACCCGTCATGTCCCTGGAGCTTGAGGAGGTGGAGGAGCGTCTTGTAGGTGGTCGGACCGATGGGGTCCTCGTCCCGCTCGCAGGCGGCGAGGATGATGATTCCGTTTTCCTTGACGACGGGCAGGGCGTTTACGGCCGCCTTGGCGACCTGGTAGTGGTTGATCCCGACGTACCCGCCGTGGGTAAGCACGACGTCGAACTCCCGGTCCACGGGGATGGCGACGATCCGCCGAAGCAATTCGACCGCCTTCCGGTGGGCCTGGACGAGGTGGCCGGAGAAGACATCCACAAGCTCCAGCCGGCGGTTCAGGACCGTATTGATGATGAAGTCCACGCCCACCGCGCCGGCGATCTCAAGCGCCTCCTCATGACAGGGGTTTCCTTCCAGGACGAGATTTGTCGCCAGGGGGGAATCCAGGAATGTCGCGCTGTGGAACTTCTCGATGGTCTCCTTGCTGACCAGGGCGGGGCAGACCGCCTTTCGCCCGCCGGACGCCCCGGCCATGAAGTGGCTTTCCACCAGGGCCGTCGCGATCTTGATATCCGCCTCGACGAAGAGCCGGTTGATGCGAATTGCGGTCCCGCTCTTGGTCTTCCCGATGTCCACCAGCATCGCATCGTTGTCGCATTCGTGATCCACGATTCGGTAGTGGGCCGCCACGTCTTCGCCGAACATGGCGACTTTCTCGGCGGCCGTGCTCGGCCGGTGGGTGCCCGTCCCGACCAGGAGGGTGATGTTCTCTTTCGCGATGTCGGCCTGAAGCAGGAGCTCCAGCAGAGGGGGCAGGATGCCCGTCTCGCCCTTGTACGGCACAGGCCGGGTGATGTCGGAGGTGGTGATGCAGACGGTAAGCTTGGAGGCCGGTTTCCCCTTGTCTCGCAGGATCGCCGGCAGTGGCTTGCCGCCGATGGGCTGGTGGATGGACCGGTGGATGGCCTCCCGGGGGTTCGCCAGGGGCGGGACCTCGTCCATCGCCAGGACGTGACAGGCCGCCGGCACCCGGATGGTCAGGACCTGATTGCCGTACTCCACCTCGACGGTCTTCCAGCCGGTCAGGTCGGCACTCTGAACGGTTCGCCTCACCTCAGTCTTCATGACGGGTCCCTCCCCGCTTCGCAGTTCATGAGACCTATCGGACCAGGTGCTGTGTGTCCGAACAGGCGTCGCGCACGGAGAACCGCCGATTCTGCTGGGCAAACAGGACCGGTCCGTCCCAGTCCAAGCTTGCATCCATCCTGTTGCCCCCCTGACCATCGTTCATCCGATACTGATAATACAGATCGTATCGAACTTCCTTGCCTGTCGTTCGGAGGTCGATCTGAAACGGGGAAGATCGATTCGTATGGATTTGGATGTCCCGGGCCGCGGCCTTGCCTTCCGAGACGGACCCCGCCATTGCATCCACCCCCTCCAGCTCGAACTCCAGGTACTGAACCGGCGCGCTCATCCACGGGTTGTATGCCGCCCCCTCCAGCCGCAAGACGCCGGCCTCGGGTTGCGCGCAGTTCCAGTAGAGCACGACGTGCGACGTTTGGACGGTGTGCATATACCCCGAGGGAGGATACGGTGTGGACGTGCTGGTCAGCGGCTTGAACGTCCCGTCCGCGGCGCAGGCGGACAGCGCGAGGCCCAGAACGAACAGAACGGCAACCCGAATGCTCCATCGCTCTCGTTTCATCGCTGACATCTCCTTCCGGTTTCGGCCCCCTATCATCGGGCGGCGCGTGCCGCCGGGGAAACTCGAGTAGGGTGAGGGCGATCCTTCCGCGCCACTCGCCTTTCCGCCGCATCTAAGCCGTTGTCAAAGAATAACTTGACCGGAGAAATTCCGGAAACGGCATAAGGAGCCGTAACGAAATTCCAGTGAATGGACAAGTTATTTCGTAACGGCTCCTAAAGGCTAGCATACCGGCCGGGCACCGGCAACAGGGTCATCGGGAGCGCCGGGAGCGGCGCGTGCCGCGGTCAATCCCCGGACGGCGCCTTGCGAGTCGGAGTCTTCTTGAAGAGCAGGACCAGCGGAACCGCGAGCAGCGCGAGGAAGCTGGTCACGCGGAAGATGTCCATGAAGGCGAGGAGGCGCGCCTGCTGTCCGAGGGCGCTGCCCAGTAGTCCCATCGCCTTGGCGTCGGCGGCCAGCGCGCCCACCCGTGGCCGAAGGGCCGAGCGGGCAGTCGACAGCCAGCGCTGATAGGCCGGATCGTACGGCGTCAGGTGAGAGACCAGGATGGCCTGGCGCACCTGCGTCCAGAGCGCCAGGAAGGTGGCCACGGAGGCGATTCCGATGCTGCCCCCGATGTTGCGCATCAGGTTGAAGATGCCCGCCGCGTTTCCCATCTGCTCGTTCTTGAGCCGCCCCATGGTCGTGGTCGTCAGCGAGACGAAGATGAGCGCGGCGCCGACCCCGTTCATGAAGTTCGGCCACACCACGCTCGGCATGGCGATGTCGAGATTCAGGTGGCTGAACATGAGCCCGGACAGCCCCAGAACGGTCAGCCCCGTGGCGATCAGGAGCCGGGTGTCCACGAAGGCGATGATGCGTCCCACGACCACGTTGGAGAGGAAGGCGCCAAACCCGCGCGGCGTGATGGTGAGGCCGCTCATCAGGGCGGAATACCCCATCAGCGTCTGCAGGAACAGGGGCAGCATGGCGATCGTGCTGTACAGGACGAGTCCCAGAATCGTGATCAGGACCGTCCCGACGGCGAAGTTGCGGTTCTTGAGAATCCGCAGATCCACGATGGGATGCTCTGTCGAAAGCTCCCGGACGATGAAGGCGATCAGGGAAACGGCCGTGATCACCGCGAACCAGCGCACCCAGGTGGCGGAGAACCAGTCGTCCTCCTGCCCCTTGTCGAGCATGATCTGGAGCGTTGCCAGGCCGATGGCCATGAGGGCGAACCCGATGTAGTCGATTCGCCCGGGCCGACGGTTCTTGATGTAGGGCGGATCCTCGACGAACGCCTGCACCATCAGGAACGCGAGGGCGCCAACCGGCAGGTTGATGTAGAATATCCACCGCCAGGTGTAAGTCTCCGTGATCCACCCGCCCAGCGTGGGGCCGAGGATCGGCGCCACGACGACCCCCATTCCGTAGGCCGCCATGGCGGCCCCCCGTCGGGCCGGGGGGAAGCTCTCGAGGAGGATCGCCTGCGCGATGGGTTGAAGCGCCCCGCCGCCCAGGCCTTGGAGGATCCGCGCGAGGATCAGCACGTCCAGGCGGGGCGCCACGCCGCAGAACATGGACGCCGCCGTGAAGAGCAGGATGCAGGCGAGCAGAAACCGCTTGCGGCCAAAGACCCCGCCCAGCCACGCCGCCGTCGGAAGGATGATGGCGTTGGAGACCAGATAGCTGGTCAGGACCCAGGTGGCTTCCTCGGGGGTTGCGGGGGGGGTTCCGGCGATGTGCGGGAGCGCGACGTTGGCGACGGAGGTGTCCAGGACCTGCATGAAGGTCCCCAGCATGACCGAGAACGCGATCAGCCAGGGGTTGTATCGCGGTCGCCAATCCGGCGCAGGCGAGATTTCTGGAGACATGAAAGTAATTATAATATTAAAATAACCCCTTGGGAAATGCGAACGACTGCACGCGCCGAAAGCGTCGTAGTTCGTGACCACGCGAGGAGCGATAGGCATGCTTGAGCGATGGACGGCGGAAGGAAGTTCGCGGCGGCGGCTCATCCTGCCGGTCGCGGCGAGCGTCCTGTTCCTGAGTGGCCTGAGCTACGGCGGCTACCTCTGGTATGACTCTCGCACCCACGTTTCGACGGACGACGCTTACGTCGCTGCGCACATGGCCCCGGTCAGTGCCCGGGTCTCCGGCACGGTGGCCGAGGTGCTGGTGGACGACAACCGGGATGTGAAGGCCGGCGACGTGCTCGTGCGCCTCGACCCCAACGATTACGAGGCCGCCCTGGCACAGGCGCGCGCCGCGGCCCAGGCGGCGAAGGGCGATCTGGACAACTCCCTTGTCAACGTACCGCTGACGGACGAGACGACGCAAAGCCTCGTCCAGCAGGCCGAGGCGGCATTGGCCGGCTCCCAGGATGCGAGCCAGGTGGCCGCGCACGATCTGGAAGAGCGGCAGGGGCAGCTCAAGGCCAAGCGCGCAGCGGAAGCGGCGGCCCGGGCGGCCGTCCGAGCGTCCGAATCGGATCTCGAGCGCGCCAGGCTTGATCTCGTCCGGACGAAGGAGCTGGTGGATGCGAAGATGATCGCCCAGCAGGATTTCGACCACGCCGACGCGGCCTCTCAGTCGGCCCGGGCGGCGCTGGACGCGTCCCGGGAGAAGCTGAGCCAGGCCGGCGAGGAGATCCTCCAGGCCGAAGCAACCGTGCGGAGCCAGACGTCGACCGTCTCCCAAACCCGGCGCCGGGTGGAGGAGGCCAAGGCGGCGCTGTCCAACGCCCGCAGCCAGCGGCAGCAGGTCAAGGTGCGCCAGACCCAGGTGGAAGCGGCACGGGGCCGACTGGCCCAGGCCGCCGCGAACCTGCGGCAGGCCGAATTGAACCTGGAATACGCGACGGTCCGGGCGCCGGTGGGTGGGCGGGTCACCAAGAAATCGGTGGAGATCGGCCAGGTTGTCCAGTCGGGTCAGTCGCTCCTGGCGGTTGTAGATCTCGACAATGTCTGGGTCGTCGCGAACTACAAGGAGACGGAGCTGACTCACGTGCGGAACGGGCAGCGCGCAACGGTTGTCGTGGATACCTACCCCGGCGCGGCCTTCAAGGCCCGTGTGGACTCGGTCCAGGCGGGTTCGGGGGCCGTCTTCTCGCTCTTGCCCCCCGAGAACGCTACCGGTAACTTCGTCAAGGTGGTCCAGCGCGTCCCGGTCAAGCTGGTGTTCGAGCCGGGCGAGAACTCGCGCCACCTCCTCGTCCCCGGCATGTCGGTCGTTCCCACCATCGATCTCCACTGACGCTCTTGCGGCGTCTGCAGGCTGCTTCTGCTTGCTGCCGACTGCTCTCCAAGGTGCTCAACGCCAGACATCACCCTGGAGGCACAAGCCTTTGCTTGCACCTCATCCAGGTGTCTGGTATACGTCCGGCATCCGAGTCACATGAGTCCGGCCGGCCCGTCGAATAATACCAACGTAAAGAGGAATGGATCGTGTCCATCGAAGATATCATCCTCGCCCATGATCAGCGCGGCATCTCTGCTCTTCGTTCCCACCTGCCCGTCAACTACTGCGAGGAGGCGGCCCGCCTGCTTGGAAGTCAACAAGGAACGGTCTTCATCACAACGGGTTTCTACATCCTGAAGGCGCAGGCAGCGGAAACCGATGGTCCGCCAGGAGCCATAGCCATGGGTCGGGCCCTCGAACAGTTGGGACGTCGCGTCGTCTATGTGACAGACGAACCCGCTGCCGGCATGATGAGAGCCTTGACTGGCAGCGACCGCGTCCTCCTTTTCCCCACCGTCGACTCCGATAAGAGTCAACAGCATGCTTCACAACTGATCCGCGACTATCAGCCGAGTCTCCTGATTGCCATCGAGCGTTGCGGCAGGACGAAAGACGGGACGTATCTCAACATGGCCGATCGTGAGGTCACCCCCTTTACCGCCAAGATCGATGCGCTCTTCGAGAGTTCGGTCCCCAGCATCGGAATCGGTGATGGCGGCAACGAAATCGGCATGGGGAATCTTGCCGATGTGATTCCGAACTGCCCGAGGTTGCCGGCACTTCCCTGCGTTACGCGGGCAACACAGCTTGTCATCGCAAGCGTCGCGAACTGGGGAGCATACGGACTGCTGGCTGCGCTTTCCCGCATGACGAAGCGTAATCTTCTGCCCTCGGTAGAAGAGCAACGCAGCATTGTCGAAGAGCTTGCATCGCTCGGTGCGGTAGACGGGACCACAGGCAGCCGCGGCGCAACAGTCGACGGCCACAGCCTTGAGACAAATAGCGAAGTCTTACATCACCTTCATCAATTCGTTAGCAGTACTGAGAATCTCGGATAGAGGCTGACGGAGGCAGAATGGTGGGCAGGGGGAGAATTGGACTCTCGTGTGCTGCTCCCGATTTCCTGGACACAGAATAGGTATTGTTACGCCACCACGGCCACATCTCCAGCCAGACCCCCCTCGCCCCCTCGCCTCGATTATACACGCCAAGCGACCCGCGAACCCGAAGTCAGCCGGGAATAATGCCGGGTTTTCGACTCCAAATCGAAACCTCTCGGTGGGGGTACGCCACCCCATGCGTGTAACTAAGGCCAGCAATGCGGGGTGACACAGGCTCAATGGCTGTGCCCCCTCTCCTTCCGCAATCGAATCGCAACCCCAGCCGAACAAAATAGCAACGAGAGCCGAGCGGCAGAGAGTGGGCAGGCCTAGACTGAGCACCCAGTGCCTCCCTACCTGAGAGGCAACGTAGAAGACTCCCGGATGCGTCAGTCCCCTGAAAGGAGACGACATGAACAAGTCCCTCTATTTGGTGCTGGCGGCGCTCCTCGTGATCGGTTCCGTCGGCGTTGCGCGATCGCAGTCTTCGATGGGACTGACGGACGACGACGTGGCGGCCCTCAAGCAGTTGCTCGAACAGAAGAAGAAGGTGGCATTGCAGGCCTGCCCGGATCTCACGATTGGTGAGGTGGAGGCCATACGGGAAATGATCAAGAAAGAGAAGGAAAGGGAAGGGAAAAGGGAAAAGGAGGCGGAGCGCAACAAGCAGTCGCTGTCCCTTAAGCGCCTGTCACACGAGGATTGGACGATGGCCTCAAGGGTGGCAACGCTCAACAAAGTGAGGGCGGACTTGAAGGCAGAGGAAGATCGGGTTGATTCAGATCGAGAATTTCTTCGCCCCAACATGCGGCTGATGAACGCCATTCTCGGGAGCCTCATGATTAAAGCCGGAGCCGGCTATACGGACCAAAGCCAGACGACGCTTGATCCCAGCAGTTCGAGTGCCGCGTCCCTGAAGCTAATCGACGATTGGGCCTTTAGCGTGCAAATCGGATATTCCGGCAGGCCACTCCTGCGAGACATCTTTCTCCTGACGGGGGACCAAGCTCGTTTGAACGAGTATCGCACCTGGGGCCAGGGGGACCCGTGGCGATGGGCGTTCCTCGAGGCGTTCAAGTTTGACGCATACTTGTCGTACGGCCGTCAAGTTGATCCCACCACGTCTGGCTCTGCCTTCAAGACATCTGATAAGGGGGGCTACTATGTGGGGGCCCGATACGAGGTACCGCTGGAGAACCTGGGGCAGCCCTTCAAGTAGTCCGGGACCCGGCCGCTCAGCGCGTTGCAAGCAGGCGCTCCCACATGGCGGCGGCGCGGTCGGCGTCGTCCCGGAAGATGACGCGTCGCTCTAACCCCCGCACCATCGTGTGGTGCAGGGTGTCCCGGGCATCCAGGCGGGCTTGGTGAGGCATGGCGGAGAAGGGGTAAACGCAACGTGTACAACATGGCAACGTCCCGGATTACAGCGGCGCGCCTCTCCCGCTTCCGCCGCTCGGACTAGGCCGGTTGAGGGCATCGGAGCAGGATGACCCCGCATAGCACCACTACGATGGGGCGCGGAAGGGTCGGGCGGGGAGAGGCTCCCGAGGGCACCGGGATTGGAGATATTCCAAACAACGGCGTTCGTACGTCGACAGGAGGGATTCGCCTTGACAAGCAAGAAACGGCCGGGTCCCCTATTACGTCCCCCATTATTGACGGCTCGGCTATCGGACGCCGGCCGCAGCCCGCGAAGCAGCGTGGGCGGAGGCGGCGTAATGGGTCTTAATCCGTGTCCAGGAAACCGGGAGCGGTACAATGACGCCTTCAAAGACGGCGAGGACAGACGAAGGAATGGCGGTGCACCACCCGTCCTCGGTCGGACTGCGACCCCGTGCTGGGTCACATGATCGGGCCCGGGTATATCCGTGGGATCTCTACTGCCTCGGAGGAGACGCTGGAGACCCCCGGCACGCGCTTCACTACGTCGGCGGCAGCGTCCATCATGGCCGGGCTGAACACGACGCCCTTCAGCACCACGTGTCCCGCCTGGGCGGAGACCTCGAGGCTGAGGTGCCGTGTCCCCGAGTTCGTGGCGAGGGCGGCGCGCACCTGCGCCGCTAGGCTGAGGTCACCGACCTTCTGGCGTGACTCCGGCGTGGGCTGGAACCGCGGATGGCGGGCCGCCGCCACTAGGAGATCGGTGTAGAACTCCCAGGCATCGTCACTGGTATTGAGCACCAGATCATAGTGCTCGGGCCGGGTCCAGTCCACCCCGAAGAGGTAGTCGATGCGCCCGGACATCTCCCGGTCGTAGGCGTGGACCTTGGCCGCCGCGGCCTTCTGGTCCAACTGCTCCTGTGCCATGACCCGGCGCACCCGCACCTCGACGGGGGCCATAATCCGCACCTTGAGGGCGTGCTGCACGTCCCGGACGAAGAAGGGGCCGCTGCGACTGGCCGTGACCAGGTTCCCCCGCTCGGCGAAAGTGTAGTAGGCCGCCTCTAGGAAGGTGAGATAGCGGCGGCGCTCCACATCGAAGCGCTCCCAAAGGGACGGACGGTGCGCCACCACATCCACGAGCGTCGCCTCCGGCACCCCGTGGGCGTGCGCGGCCTCTAGGAGAATCTGTCGATTCACATACTCGAAGCCCAGTACCTTGGCGACGGCGGCGCCGGTCTCGTAGCCCCCGCTCCCCATTTCCCGGGAAATCGCCACAATGGTCATGGCTCCCCTCCTTTTTCCCGTCTGCCTCCACGTCGGCTGCCCGCGCGGGCGGCGAGGGATGCGGGTGCAACCCGCGCCTACGAAAAACGCTACGCCGAGCGCCGGGGTTTGTCAAGCAGGGGCGGTGGAGGGCGCTGACGATGGGGCAGTTATTACGTTGCCATGTTCAGCATGTTGTAGGGAGGCGCTCTCACATCGCGGAAGCGCGGTAGACGCTCTGGGGGCGGATTCACTATCCGTTGCGCCCTCCGTGCGGAAGAGGAAAGAACCCTTTGGACCTCCGAGACCTGGACGGCTGGATTGACCGGGGAAAAGTGCGGGGGGGTGTAATCTTCTTGGCGATCCCCTATTGACATATTTGAAATGCGACATATCTTGTATGTCAGAAAGGGGGTGAGCCGATGGACAAGAAGTCGCTCAAACTGAAGATGATCCCCAAAGGGACCATGCTCGTATCGGCGCGGTCGGTCGAAGCCGTTCCCGTTAAGGATGCGATGGCGAGCCAGGCCAAGATGGTCCGATTCCCTTTTGCCCTGCACACCAAACTTGTGGTGGAAGCTGGAGAACGAACCGCAAGGACGGGCAAGCGCGTCAGTGTCAACGAGGTCATCGTTTCCATTCTCGCTTCCTACTTCGAGCCTCTCGGCGGAAAGCGAGGGTAGGACGATGGGAACCAAGTCCGGGATGCTCTACAAGACGACCCCTGCGATTCGGACTTACATCGACACGCGGAGCGTCTTCGAGCGCTACAACATCGTGAGCGAGGGGGATCTGCAGGCGGCGGCCGAGCGGCTTTCCGGCCTGTCAATGCTGGCGGGCACAGCTGGGGTAACAGAATAGGAAAACGCGGCGACAAGCGCCGCGCAAGTCCTTGAAAAGATGGTGGGCAGGGGGAGAATTGAACTCCCGACACCAGGATTTTCAGTCCTGTGCTCTACCAACTGAGCTACCTGCCCAAGACGGACGGAAGAGCCGAGAGCCGAGAGCCGAGAGTCCAGAGCCAAGAGTCGCCCCGGCGGGGTTGTCGGGGGAGGTTTCTCGGAGGGCTTCTCGCGCGGAGAACGAGCGGTAAGGTACTGAAATTGACTCCCGGTGTCAAGGGAAATGCCCCCATGCGGGCGGGGACGACAGGGAATCCGGATGACTCCCGGAGCTTCGGGGCGGCGCCGGGCGGCCGCCGGGCATGAAACGCCGGGCGCCGATGCGTCGGCCTTGACAGCCCGCGCCAAGTTTGCTATTTGCCTTCTCAGAAGGTAACTGCTCGGGTGGTTCAGGGTTCAGGGTTCAGGGAAGAGGGAAAAGGGAAGAGGGCAATGAACATGGCCCCGGCCTGAACCCTGAACCCCGAACCCTGAGTAGTCGCCTCGGAAGGAGAGCGAGAGGAGCGCCGTGCAACAGTCCGAGCGCTTGATAAAGCTGCTGGAGCTCTTGCACGGCCAGGCAG
>JAPLLC010000028.1 GCA_026387775.1 Candidatus Methylomirabilota bacterium
CCCCTCTTCGGCGACGATCAGCGTCCGCTCGAACTGCCCGGTGTCCGCCGCGTTGATCCGGAAGTAGGTGGAGAGCTCCATGGGGCAGCGGACGCCCTTGGGGATATAGCAGAACGACCCGTCGCTGAAGACCGCGGCATTGAGCGCCGCGAAGAAGTTGTCGGTATAGGGAACCACCGAGCCCAGATACTTCTGTACCAGGTCCGGGTGGTTCTGCACCGCCTCGGAGAAAGAGCAGAAGATGATTCCCAGCTCGGCCAGCTTGCCCTTGAAGGTCGTGGCCACCGAGACGCTATCGAAGACTGCGTCCACCGCCACACCGCTGAAGCGCTTCTGCTCCTCCAGGGGGATCCCCAGCTTCTCGAAGGTCCGCCGGACTTCCGGGTCCACCTCGTCGAGACTCTTCAGAACCTTCTTGGGCTTCGGCGCCGAGTAGTAGACGATGTCCTGGTAGTCGATGGGCGGATAGCTGATATTCGCCCACTTCGGCTCGGCGTCCTCTTTCTCCAGCTTGACCCAGTACCGGTAGGCCTTGAGTCGCCACTCCAGCATGAAGGGCGGCTCGTGCTTCTTGGCCGAGATCAGCCGGACGACATCCTCGCTCAACCCCTTGGGGATCGTATCCGCACCGACGTCGGTCACGAATCCGTACTTGTACTCCTGGTTGGCGATGGCCTCGATGGTGTCGGTGGAAGTGCTCATATCGTCTCCCTCGATCGTCCCGTGGTGATTCTGCGTTCGGGGCGGAAATTCTTCTTTACCTGGGGCTTGCGCCAAGCACCGCTCCGGACCGTCCGGCGAGCCCGGCGAGAAACGCCCGCCCGCTCGCATCCCCGTCCGCCCCCAGCCGCACGTACGGAACGCCCCGCTGCATCAGGGGTCTGGTGTCTACCTCGGCTCGCAAGGAGACCGCCACGATACGAAGGCCGGGGGCCAGCTCCTGGACGGCGGAGGCCAAGAGAAGCCCTCCCAGACCGTGGCTTTCCAGATCCAGGATCACGAGGTCCGCGACCAGCGCCTTCACGGCAGCCAGGAGTTCCATCCCCGACTCGCACACCGTCAGGCGGTCGGCACGCTCCGCGAAGGACTGCTGGACAACCTCCCGTATCACCGGATTGTCGGAACACAGGATGATGTGCATGATCGTTGGCCGCTCCCTCTTGGTATCCGTTCGTCGTGCCACCTTGTGCAGTGGCAAGCTTCGTACCAGTTCCAGGCGTCTCCTCCCGCTGGACTGCGACATCGATAACTAGCCGGAAACGCAAAGGGGAAGCGGTAGAGATGATCGAATTCAGGAAGAGAGCGCGAGAGGGAAGAATGGGAGAAACTCCGAGGGGAGTCGGAGTTTCTCCCGGTCGTCATCTCATGTTCATGATTCCGGGGAGTCGGGCAGATCGAAATACAGATCGGCTAGATGAAGGCGCGACAACGCAGTCACGGACAGCAGATCGAACGGCCGTCAGCCTCCTCACAGACGTCCGATGAGGAACCTCGCCCACGCCCTCCGGGGGCCGATTCCGACAGCGACGGGATCGAAGAACTCACGACGTCAGACCGAGCTTCCCCTCGTAGATGAACGCCCGGGCGTTTTCGGCGATGACCTCCGGGTCGACCTTCAGTCGGGCCACGCCGGTCTCCATGGCGGAGATGGCCACCGCCTTGGCGACGGCGACGGGCACGCGGAAGTCCAGCATGTAGGGGAGGATGTACTCCGGCTTCAGCTCCTTGTCCGTGACCAAGCCGGCAATGGCGTGGGCGGCGGCGATCTTCATGGCGTCGTTGATCTCGCGCGCACGCACGTCCAGAGCGCCCCGGAAGATACCCGGAAAGCCCAGCGAGTTATTGACCTGATTCTCGAAATCGGACCGGCCGGTCGCCACGACGGCGGCCCCGCCTGCTTTGGCCTCCTCGGGGAAGATCTCGGGCACCGGGTTGGCCATGGCAAAGATAATCGAATCCTTGGCCATGGTCCGCACCATCTCCGGCGTCACCGCCTTCGGCACCGAGAGGCCGATGAACGCGTCGGCCCCGACCAGCGCGTCGGCCAGTTTCCCGGTGCGCCGCTCCTTGTTGGTGACCCGGGCCATCTCCGCCTTCACGGGGTTCATGCTCTCGGTCCGGCCCTCGTAGACGATCCCCTTGCTGTCGCACAGGATGAGATCCTTCACGCCGACCTTCAGGAACAAACGGGCCACCGCGATGGCCGCGGCTCCGGCCCCGTTCAGGACTACATGGGCGTCCGCCATGGTCCGGCCCGTGATCTTCAGGGCGTTCAGGAAGGCCGCCAGCACGATCACGGCGGTGCCGTGCTGATCGTCGTGCATCACCGGGATGTCCAACTCCTTCTTCAGGCGGTCCTCGACCTCGAAGCAGCGCGGGGCCGAGATATCCTCCAGATTGATCCCGCCGAAGACCGGGGCGATGGCCTTGACCACGGCGACGATCTCGTCCGGGTCCTGGGTGGCGATGCAGATCGGGAAGGCTTCCACCCCGCCGAAGGTCTTGAAGAGGACCGACTTGCCTTCCATCACCGGCATGGCGGCGCGGGCGCCGATGTTCCCCAGGCCCAGGACCGCGCTGCCGTCGGAGACGACGGCCACGAGGTTCCCCTTGGCTGTGAGATCGTACACCTTGCTGGGATCCTCGAGAATCGCCTGGGCGGGGAGGGCCGAGCCCGGCGGCAAGTACAGCAGGCTCAGCATGTGCGTGTCCTTGATGGGAACCTTGCTCACGACCTGGAGCTTCCCGCGGAAGCGGCGGTGCAACTCCATCGCCTCTTCTTTTTGCGACAGGGTCTTGCCCGGCGTCCGCGGTTCGATCGGGAAGCTCCCCTCATAGATGAAATGGTGCATCCGATCCAGGATGTCGGCCGGGTCGACCTCCTTGCGGGCCTCGCCGGTGGCCATGGCGACCTTGGCCACGGCCGCGGCAATCGCGGGGGCCACCTGGAAATCGAAGATGGGCGGCACAATGCGATCCGGGGATCGCTCCGCTTCAGGCACGAGCGCCGCGAGCGCCTTGGCGGCCTCGAGCAGGATGGGCGTGGTCACATTGTGGGCCTGGACGTCGAGCAGACCGCGCAGCACCCCGGGGAACACCAAGGCGATGTCGAGCTGGTTCGGAAAGTCCGACCGTCCGGTGGCGACGATCTTGGCGCCGGCCTTCTTCGCCTCGGCGGGCATGATCTCCGGCGTGGGGACGGCGAGGGCGAAGACGATGGGCTCCTTGGCCATGCTCGCAACCATGGGGGCTGTCACGAGGTTTGCCGCCGAGAGGCCGACCAGAACGTCCGCGCCTTTGAGCACATCGGCCAGTGAGCCGCTGACGTCCTCGGCATTGGTTTGCCGGGCGATCTCCGACTTCACCCAGTTCATGTTGGTGGGCCGATACTTGTGGATGGCGCCCGCCTTATCGCACACGATGAGGTTGCGCGCCCCGGCGGCGAGGAGGAGGCGCGCCGCACCCAGCCCGGCCGCGCCCGCCCCGCTGATCACGATGCGGGCGTCCTCCAGGCGCTTCCCTACCAGGGGGAGGGCGTTGAGGAGTCCCGCCAGCACCATGACGCCGGCCCCGTGGGCGTGATTGTGGAAGATGGGCAGGTTCACCGCCCGCTGCAGGTGGTCCTCCAGGGTGAAGCAGCGCGGGGAGACGATGTCCTCCAGGCAGAAGGCCCCGAAGGTCGGGGCGAGCATCGTCACGACCTGGATCAACTGGTGGTCGCTCGTCACGCGCAGGCACATCGGAAGGGCGTCAATCCCCCCGAACGTCTTGCAGATGACCGCCTTGCCTTCCATGGCCGGGAGGGTCGCCTCGGGCCCGATGGACCCCAGGCCGAAGAGCGCCGAGCCGTCGGTGATCAAGGCCACCGTGTTCCCCCGGCAGGTGTACTCGAACGAGGCCTGGGGATCCTTGTGGATGGCAAGACAGGGTTCCGCCACCCCGGGAGTGTAGACGAGACTCAGGGTTGCCCGGTCCTTGACCGGCACCTTGCTCTCCACCCCGATCAAGCCGCGGTGGCGATGACGGTAGTCCAGCGCATCATGCTGATGGGCCATGGCAGGCTTCCTCCTGGCTATGGATCATTTGGGGATGGGCTTGTTCTGAAGAGCTGGGCATAGCCGGCTCCTGGTTCCGCGTGAAGTTGGCGGGCAGGGCGGACTCTACTCCCGGGGCCAAACCAGAATCAAGCGGATTCTTCCAGGGGGAATCCGCCGGCCCAGATCCCTCATTCTAACAGGCTGCTGAAACAGGCCCATCTGCTGCGTTGGCTTGCTCGGGCACTCGCTGCGGCGTACCTGGAGTACGCCTCTCTCGGCCCTTCGCGCGCCGCCTTGCATCTGGACCTTTTTGAGCAGCCTGGCGAAAGCGGGTTCTTCAGTAGCCTGCTAATCGTTCACCCCCCCGGACAATGCGGGCCCTCACCCAGGGCGCATATTGTTCCCCCGCTCCATCGGGCGTATGCTGGCCTTCTACGCGTGCCGACGGGGTCTATAATCTCACGGCTGACGGTGAGGGGCTGAACGGGGGGCCGAGATGCAGATGGTGGCGCTGCTCGTCATGGCGACCTGGGTGTACGCGGGAGCCGCCATCGGCGAAGCGGCAGGACCGCCAGGGGGAGCGCAAGGCCTCTCTCTTCCTGCAGAAATCGCAGGGTGGAAGTGGGACGGGGCGGAGCGGCAGTACGATTCCCGGAGCGTGTTCGACTACATCGATGGGGCGGGAGAGATGTTTCTGGCCTACGGATTCCAAAACCTCACCGTCCGTCGATTCGAGAAAGCCGGCCAGCCGCCGCTGACGCTGGACTGCTACGAGATGGGCTCCGCGGCGGACGCCTATGGCGTCTTCTCGTTCGAGCGGCAGGAGGCGACCGCGGGCATCGGCCAGGGCTCGGAGTTCGGGGGAGGGCTGCTGCGGTTCTGGAAGGGACAGTACTTCGTCGCCATCTCTGCCGATGGGGAAGGGGTGGAGGCCGAGTCGGCCGTCCTCGAGCTGGGGCGTCGCACCGCGGCGGCGATCCCGGCCACGGGGCCGGAGCCGCGCGTGGTGGGCCTGATTCCCGGCAAGGACGCCGGCCTGGTCGAGGCCAGCGTCCGCTACCTCACGAGCCACGTTCTCCTGAACCTGCGCCTCTTCATCTCCCACGAGAATATCCTGAACCTGACCCGGCGCACGGAGGCCGTGCTCGCCCAGTACGGGCAGGGCTCGCAGAAGACCCACCTGCTTCTCGTCCGCTGGCCGGAAGCGGCAGAGGCCGGAGACGCCTATCAGAAGTTCCTGGCGGTCTACCTTTCCGATGCGGGGGGCAAGGATCGCCGAATGACGGCAGACCGGCGATGGACGATCGCCTGGCGGCGGAACGAATTCGTCCTCGTGGTTTTTGGGGCTCCCACCGAATCCGATGGTGAGAAACTGCTCCAGGCGACCGAGGGCAGATTGAGGGGTGGGCGATGAAACGGCGACACATGACCCGTCGGGATTTTCTCCGCCTCACGGCCGGCACCGCCGCCGCGCTGGGATCGGGGATCGCCGGGGGGGCGCGGGCGGAGGCCACAGCGAGAGTCGTCCTGATCCGCAGTGCAGAGGCCGTCGGGGAGCAGGGCAGGATCAACGGCGCGGTCATCCAGGCCATGCTGGATGAGGCCGTGGCGACGCTCATGGGATCGCCGGAGCCGGGGCGGGCCTGGCAGAAGCTGGTCACGGCCTCGGACGTTGTGGGCATCAAGAGCAACGCCTGGGAGCGGCTGCCGACCCCGAAGGAACTGGAGGCCGCCATCAAGCAGCGGGTCCTGGATGCGGGCGTGGCCGGGAAGAGCCTCGACATCGACGACCGGGGCGTCCTGCGGAACCCGATCTTCCTCAACGCGACCGCGCTGATCAACGTCCGGCCGCTGCGCACACACCACTGGGCCGGCGTCGGGACCTGCCTGAAGAACTACATCACGTTCGCCCCCGACCGCCCGTCGTACCACCCTGACGGATGCGCGGCCCTGGGCAAAATCTGGACCTTCCCTATCGTCAAGGGGAAGACCCGCCTGAACATCCTCAGCGCGCTCACGCCCCAGTTCTATGGACGGGGCGCCAATTTCTTTGACCGGCGCTATGTCTGGCCCTACCAGGGCCTGATCGTGGGCACCGATCCGGTTGCCGTGGATACGGTCGGCGCCCACCTCTTGCAGGCGAAGCGGATCGCCTTCTTCGGGGACGACCGCGCCCTGGACGTCACCCCCCACCACATCACGGTGGCCGACAAGGAATACCACCTCGGCGTGAGCGACCTCAGCCGCATCCAGATGATCAAGCTCGGCTGGACGGACGACGCGCTGATCTAGCAGGCTGCTGAAAAAGGCCCATCTGCGGCGTTGGCTTACTCGGGCACTCGCTGCGGCGTACCAGATGTACGCCTGGACCCACCTGCGGTGGGTACCCCGCCCTGCGCGCGCCGCCTGGCATCTAGACCTTTTTGAGCAGCCTGGGCGAAAGTAGGTCTTTCATCATCCTGCTAGACCAGCCTCTCACCCTGTCAAGGCGAAACCTCTCGTCGCCCTTGACGCAAAATCCCTCGTCTACCTGCCGAAATTGGTACCGGAAATTCGTACCGGACACCTATCGGGAACTAACCCGTTGATTTGCCGAAGGGACAATGCCAATTCTTGGCGGTCGGTCCATCAGGAAGGCGAGACCTGAAGCCGTCGCCGCCGTCGGGGCATCCCGTGTGGATCGCACTCCGGGTACCTATGCAGGTAGCCCGCGCGGTTGGGTTATGGCCCAGAAGTGAAATCGGCCTCTCGCAGAATCCGGCACTTACGGGCTAAGAGGTGTCCGGTACCTTCTTTTCGGCTAGGGCAATTGCAGGTCGACGAAAGCCTGAGCGGCTCTTACCCGCACGGATGCCACCAAGATGACGCCCACTGCTTACCAGGCGGCGATGCTGTAGCTGGTGTTCTTGCTCCCCCCCGGATTCCGAACGAGGATGCCGCGATCTACCAAGTCCTTGAGGTCGCGCTGCGTCGTCGGCAGAGAGCACTTCGCCAACGCCTTCCACTTGGGCGCCGTCAACTTGCCTTCGCACTCCCCGAGAAAGCGATTGAGCACGCTGCGCTGCCGATCATTGAAGGCCGTCAGCGTATAATGTTGCCAAAACTCCGCCCGGCGNGGCGGAGGACCCCCGCGGCCGCCTGCTCAGCCGCATCGACGGCCCGGGAGAAACACTCCGCGAACCATAGGAGCCGCTCCGTAACATTGAGGTCGCCCTTCTGTGTCCGCTCCAACGAGGCGTAGTACTCCGGTCGCTCCCGGCGAATCTGGCTGGAGAGACTGTAGAAGCGCACGGGAGAGTTCTCGGAGCGCGCCAAGGTCATATCGGCAAGCGCGCGCGCGATCCGTCCGTTGCCGTCCTCGAACGGATGGATGGTCGCGAACCACAGATGCGCCAGCGCGGCGCACACAAGACCATCCAGCTTCGGCGGCGTGTTGAACCAGTTCAGGAATGCCGCCATCTCCGCCTCGACGCGATCGGCGGGTGGGGCGTGGTAGTGCACGCGTTCTCGCTCGGCGGGGCCCGAGCGAACCTGCATCGGGCCCTCAGCATCGTCCCGCCACACACCCACTTTGATCCGGCGCAGTCCCGAGTACTCCGCGGGAAACAAAGCTGCGTGCCAGCCGAACAGACGCTCACGTGTCAATGGCGCCTCGAAATTCTTGGTGGCATCGAGCGTCATCTTGACAAGCCCTTCGGCCCGCCAGTCCTCGGGGCCAAGCGCTGCATTTGGCACCCCCAGGCGGCGCGCCACCGACGAGTACACGCTGTCGCGTCGCAGGATCTCGCCTTCTATTTCTGCGTTCTTTAGGGCTTCTTCTGTTACTGCGTCCAACTCAGCCTGGCACCGAAGCTCGGACCCGAGTCGCTCCATTCGCCCAAGGAACCGCCCCTGCTTTAAGTGAGCGGCTTCCAAGGGCGCAGCGAGTGCGCTTGCGTCCCATCGGAATCGGGGCCAATCTGGCCGTTCCCAAATATACATATTCACCTCATAGAGTGAGGTGAATATAGGCGGATTCGCATCAAAACGCAAGTATTTTTGCATCAGTATGTGATGCGAATAGGACAAGATTCACCTCACGGCCGGAGGACAGACGTGTAGGATAGGAGGTCGGGAGACTGATTACGGAAGCCACCTTGGCTGCCTGTCAAACAGGCACACTTGGCACAATTAGCCAAGTTGTGGCGATCCTGCACACAAATGGTGGGAGCGCTGGAGGTGTACGCTCACAGGTGTAGACTTCTCAGCGGAACACCAGTCGGGCAAACGCAATGTGTACCAATGCACGTACCCGAAAACCCAACGCCCCCTCCTTCGGTCCGGAGGCTCCCCCGGATTTGGCATCCTCGCCGGGGTTCAACCGATCCGCTCGTTACTTTCCCGGCACCTGTGGTAGGATCGTTCTTGCCCTGGGGTGATCGCATGCCACTCTTGCCAGTCCACACCGTCTCGGACACCCACATGTCTCGGGTCCACGACGGAAGGACCAACGAGCAATGGCTGACGCCGACACGAATCCTCCACAGGATGAACTGGCCCGTGCGGAAGCTGCGCTCGCGGAGCTGGAGCGGAAGACCCGCGAGGCGCGTGCCCGCGTGCAGGCGTTGCGGGCACGGAAGCCGGTTGTCCGCGAGTCCCCGCCGCCGTATGTCAAGCCGCCAGCTCCCCCGACAGCGCAGACCGGCCTCACGCCGGACCGGATCCGCCTCTTCCGCCAGCTCTTCCGCGGCCGAGAGGATGTCTTCGCGCGTTTGTGGACCAATCCGAAGAAGCGGACTGCGGGATATGCGCCTGCCTGCGCCAACGAATGGGTCCGAGGCGTCTGCGAGAAGCCGCGGGTCAAATGTGGCGAGTGTCCGAACCAGGCGTTTCTCCCGGTGGACGACAAGGCCATTCAAGGACATCTCCAGGGTCAGCATGTCCTCGGGGTCTATCCTCTCCTGCGCGATGAGACCTGCTGGTTCCTGGCGGTCGACTTCGATGGAACGGGGTGGCGCGACGATGTGGCGGCCTTCGTCGAGACGTGCGTCAGCAGGGGGTGTCCGCCCGCCGTGGAGCGGTCGCGTTCCGGCGATGGGGCACATACTTGGTTCTTTTTCACCGCACCCGTGGCCGCCAGTCTCGCGCGAAATTTCGGCTCCTTCCTGCTCACCGAGACCATGGCCCGGCGGCATCAACTCAGCATGCGGTCCTACGACCGCCTCTTCCCCAACCAGGATACCTTGCCTCGCGGCGGGTTCGGGAACCTGATCGCCCTGCCTCTTCAGCCCGCGGCCACCGTGAAAGGCAACGCGCTCTTTGTCGACGCGACCTGGACTCCATACCCCGATCAGTGGGCCACGCTGGCCTCGGTGCGCCGTCTGGAGCCGGCGTACGTGGAGTCGCTGGTCAAGGACGCCGCGCGACGGGATCAGATCGTGGGCGTCCGGTCCGCCGGGCTCGACGACGAGGCAGAACACGCCGCCCCGTGGACCCGTCCGCCGTCCGGGACGCGCAAGACCTCAGTGATTCCTGGCCCGCTCCCTCCGGAGGTCCGGGCCGTCCTGGCACAGCGCCTCTTCGTCGCAAAGGCCGGCCTCCCCTCCCCGCTGCTCCCGCTCTGACTCCCCGCGTGATCGCCTGCGCCGAGGAGTTCCCCGAGCACCTCGCGTTGCCCCGAGGGTGTCGCCCCGATCTCGAGGCCCTCCTCCACCAGCATGGGGTGCGTCTCGCCATCGACGATCAGCGCACGGACGGCGACCCCCTCGACGTCCATTTCCGCGGAGAGCTGACCCCCCTCCAGGAAAACGCAGCCCAGGCCCTCCTCAAGCATGACACCGGCGTGTTTGTCGGACCCCCCGGCATGGGGAAGACCGTGCTCGGTGTCTACCTGGCGGCCCAACGCCGATGCAGTACCCTGGTGCTCGTCCACCGGCGGCCCCTCCTGGATCAATGGAAAGTGCAGCTCGCCATGTTCCTCGGGATCGAGGATGCAGAGATCGGAGAGATCGGCCGCGGGAAGCAGAAGGCGACCGGGCGGCTCGACGTGGCCATGCTCCAGAGCGTCACCCGCAAGGACAGCGTGGACGATCGGGTGGCAGCCTACGGCCAAGTGATCGTCGACGAGTGTCACCATATGCCCGCGGTGTCCTTCGAACGTGTGCTTTCCGAGGTGCGAGCCCGCTACATCGTCGGCCTCACGGCGACCCCTCAGCGGCGCGACGGGCATCATCCGATCACCGAGATGCAACTCGGTCCGGTCCGGTACACGGCGAGGCAGACTGGGCCACGGTCCGGGAGACCGTTTGACACCCAGCTTATCATCCGGGAGACGCGGTTCCGGCTCGCTTCCGAGCAGAATATCCTCCCCATCCAGACCCTCTATCGGGAACTGGCGGCCGATCCAGCCCGCAACGACCTGATCCTCACCGATGTCATCACCGCCATTGCCGAGGGCCGCTCTCCGATCCTCCTCACGGAGCGGAAAGACCACCTCACCTTCTTCGCTGATCACCTTCGCGGCTTCGTGAAGCACCTCGTCGTCCTCCAAGGCGGAAAGACCGAGAAGGAACGCCGGGCAAGCGGGACCACTCTCGCGGCAATTCCGGACGGCGAGGAACGACTGGTCCTCGCCACTGGACGTTACATCGGCGAGGGCTTCGACGACGCCCGCCTGGACACGCTCTTCCTGGCACTGCCCATCTCCTGGAAGGGGACGCTCGTTCAGTACACCGGCCGCCTGCACCGCCCGCATCCTCGGAAGTCGGTCGTCCGCATCTTCGATTACGTGGACCGTGCAGTGCCGATGCTTCTGAAGATGTTCGAGCGGCGCCTCCGCGCGTACCGCGCCATCGGGTATGAACAGGAGGTGATGGGCAAGTCCACTGGGGCACGGCGTGATGTCCGTCCCGATTCAGCGCCGCGGTTGTCCTTCCTGCAGGAGGACTAGGAATGAGGCCTCGCAGTCCGCAGGGAAACAGAAGAGCGGGAGGGAAGACCGGTCTCTCGGCGGCCAAGCTCGATGCCCTCATCGAGGAGACGCTGGTGGATGCCTACGGCGACTCCGAGCAACGCACGGCTTTCTTCACAGTCCTGGAGGATTCGCTGGCCCTGCCCTTCACAACACAGGTTCTTGGCATCGAGGTAACCGTCGAGCGCCTCGACCTCACCGCCGACGAACAGATTGTGGCTGTCTGCCGCCACGGCCAGGTAAGGCAACGCATCCCGATCCTGGACCTGCCGCTCCCCAGCCCACCACCGAAAGGATCTGACTGGCTCGCGGCCTACCGGCGCTGGGCGGTTGGGGCAACGTAGGACACAACGATCACCGCTTTCCACCTCCCACACCGCTGCTTGCGGGGGAATGCTCATGATCCACTCGCGCGACATTCCCGCCTTGCAAATCCCTCTGATTCGGTCCCTGTCCGAGTCCTTATCGATGGTCTCTCTTTCAACCGGTCAATACGCGCGGGTCGCAACCGTTCGGCGCGCCCCATTCTGGTCGACGGCAACGTTTGGCCAATGAAATCGCAGAAACCGTACCGAAGAATAAGTACCGGAGACCTATTGGAAGTTACCCGTTGATATACCGAAAGGACGATGCCAATTCCTGGCGGTCGGTCCATCAGGTGGGAGAGGCCTGAAGTCGTCGTCGCCGTCGGGGCATCACGTGCGGATCATACTCCGGGTGCCCATGCAGATAGCCCCCGTCCTTGGGTTATGGCCCAGAAGTGAAATCGGCCCCTCGCAGAATCCGGCACTTGCGGGCTAGGAGGTGTCCGGTACCTTCTTTATGGAAGAAGCAACTTCCTCCATTAGAATGCTAAACGTGGCAACACCCCCAATACACCCTATGGGACCCGCTCCTGGTGCAGGAGGCGAAACGCACAAGGAAATGAAAGAAGCAACGTATACATTAAGAGTATAGAAGCCGTCAGATGTCTCTCGAATCAAGCATGGTGATAATAATTCACATATATTTATATGTGTGATAGAATATATCACGTGGTGAGTGTTTTTCACGATTGTTAGACTTATTACCTGTGAACGTTTTTCTCGAATAAGTAAGATGAGTGAATACTATTCGAAAAAGGTGAATGAATTTCGCGGAAAGAGTTTACCGGAATCTGCACAGCTCGCCGGCTATGCCGCACTCATCGAGAGATTTGACCTCCAGGTCCTGCTGCCCTCTAGGCTTAGCGCGATTGCCGAACGGCATCACCCGCAGTCGACAGAAGACTGGCAGTTGTTCACGCCGCGGCACGCGCCCAAGAACACCCTGGCGGGGCAGATCCAATTTGCGCTGAAATGGGAGGGCGTGCAGCTTGGTGTGCTCACCGCGCTCTTCCGCGCCGTGGCGGCCGAAGACATCGCCGCCATCATCCGCACGACGCCGACCGGCGCATACGCGCGACGCCTCTGGTTCCTCTACGAGTGGCTGACTGGTCAGGCTCTCCCCCTGCCTGCTCTTGGAAAAGTGCGCGCCGTGCCCGTGGTCGATCCGGAGCTCCAGTTTGCGTTGGCCGACGGCACAATGGTCACACGGCAGAAGGTCATCGACAATCTGCCCGGGACGGTCGCCTTCTGTCCGATGGTGCGCCGTACCGAGAAGCTGGACGATTATGCCAGGCGAGATCTCAGCCAGCGCGCCCGGGACATCGCCGGCACCACACATTCAGACGTCATCGCGAGGGCGGCCGCCTTCTTACTGATGAGCGATAGCAAGGCATCGTTCACCATCGAGGGGGAACGCGCCCCAGCGCAACGCGTGGCCCGGTGGGGACAGGCCATCGGCGAGGCAGGATCGATCACCTTGACCCTGGCGGAGCTCGAGCGCCTGCAGAAGATCGTTGTGGGCGATGCGCGATTCGTTCGTCTCGGCTTGCGCGTCGAGGATGGTTTTGTTGGGACGCACGATCGTGCGACCCAGGAGCCGCTTCCTGAGCATATCAGTGCTCGCGCTCAAGACCTTCCCAACCTACTCGATGGCGTGATCATCCGGTGGTAGCGGCGGCGGCCGTTGCCTTTGGCTTCGTCTACATCCACCCGTTTGAAGACGGCAACGGGCGCTTGCATCGTTGGCTCATTCACCATGTGCTGGCACGCGCCGGCTTCAATCCTGCTGGATTGGTATTCCCGGTCAGCGCAGCGATCCTGCGGCAAGTGGAAGAGTATCGGCGAGTACTGGAGTCCTATTCTCGGCCGCTGTTGAATCTGATCGAGTGGCGTCCGACCACCGCAGGGAATGTGGAAGTTCTGAACGAGACCGCGGACTTCTACCGGTATTTCGACGCGACGAGGCACGCCGAGTATCTCTACGAATGTGTCGATCAGACGGTGCAGCACGACCTCGTGGAAGAGGTGCGGTTCCTCCGCGCCTATGATGCCTTTACCGCACGAGTTGAAACGCTGGTGGATATGCCGCAGGCGAAGGTCGAACTGCTCTGGCGGTTCTTGCACCTGAACCAGGGGAAGCTCTCGACGAGGGCCAGGACAGGGGAGTTCGCCGCTCTTAATGAGACGGAGGTCGGGCAAGTCGAACAGTTCTACAGACAGGCCTGGGAGGGGTTGATCTGAGGGGGGCCTTATAAGTGTTGGGCGATTTCACCAAGCCGGGAACATACCTGACTGCGTCATTGGGGACCCGGCCAAGCAATTCACCTTACGGCTTTGGGGAGCCGTGCCCAGGCATCCACGGTGAGGGCGCCCTGCTTCCCCGGGCCGCGATGCGGGGGAGGACGTCGGCGCGATCCCCATCCTCCTGGAAGATCAGCGACCGCACGATCCCCCGCACCATCACCTGCGGGAGAGTCTCTGGCGCATCGTGACGGGGCGGGCGGAGTATAGCGGAGTCGCGGAGAGCGCCACTTGCTTTACTTGGCAACGTCCCCCATCACAGAAGTGAAATCGGCCTCTCGCAGAATCCGGCACTTATGGGCTAAGAGGTGTCCGGTACCTTCTTTTGTTCAACCAGTATTGATCGAGCGCCTCTGGAAGAGCGTCAAGTATGAAGAAGTGTATCTGCATGGCTATGGCGCGATGGCTGAGGCCCAGCGCGGCCTGACCTGCTATTTTCCTTTCTATCGCCAGGGCCGCCCGCACACGGCGCTTGACGGCCAGACGCCGGACATGGACTACTTTGCTCGGCGGCCCCAGCGTGAGACAGCGTAACGTGAACCCCGCAGAGCTTCACTTGGAGCGCCTCGCTCTCTGTCCAACTCCTTGGGGCCACCGCCCCTTTTGAATTGCACGTGCCTTTGGGTGTGGTTCGCCGCTTAACACGACGACCGTTGCATTCAATGGGACTCCCGATTCTCTCATGAGTTGATTCCAGTCGCTTTCTGTTTTAAAGCGATTGGTCTCATAAACAACGTACAAAAAGCGCTCCCAATCTTTGGAAGTGTACCCTCTGGTATCCGCAAGAAGCTGATCAGCAATCACTCCAACATCTGCTTTTCGTGACAGGAATTTGTATTCGATTAGGGTCCTGAGAGACGGTATTCCTGTGTCAGGCTCAAAGTTCTTAATCTGCTTCGAAAGTGACGGCTTGTGCTTCAAATCAGGAAACACGCACTTCAGTATTGCTTCGATCCTGGAATGGACCTCCTTTTCATTCTGAGGCACTTCGGGGAAGACCGCCTTGTCAGTGATGACGTAGTGAACGTTCCTAATTATGTCGAGAAGGTCTTTAGTAACGGTCGTGCGCTTGTCGCTTGGCAACAGTCCTCTAAGTGCACTTGTATAGAGACGAATCCCTCCGAGTACTGGAGAATAGGGCTCGTCATTCGGATCTCGACCGGACTTGGAGAAGCCCTCGGATGATGTTTTTATCTCTGCATACTTTGCATATACACCGTTCCGCAACTCGGGCATGCCCAGTGCCTCTAGCGCTGCTAGCAGTTGGATAAAGCACGCCTCGATATTCCAAGAGGGTTCATCCCACGGGTCGCCTGTCATTGACCAGTCGATAAACTTGCTAACCGCGCGGGAGACCTGCTCCTCTAGGTTGGTGAGAACGGAGTCTATATCTACTGTTCGAGTTGGCATGGCGTAGTGGATCTCGATTCCGGACAGAGGTGAAGACTAGGGGATTGGTGACATCCTTGTGGCCGAGGCGTTCCCAGGGGTCGCGAAAGCGGCGTGGGGGTGACAACGGTAGGGAAAGGATGAGCACAGGGACGTGGTGAATGCAGACGAGCTAGGCCGCGCGCACAAGCCTGATGTGGAGCACGATCACGAGCCGTCCCCATGTAGCCTCCTGCATTGGTCGTACTGGGGAGGTGCAATGAACTGGAGGCTACGCTACGCTTGACCAGGCATCGCTGTCAAGGGCGGGTTGATGCGGGAGGGAAGGGAACGGCGAGGAAGACAATAACGGCCAGCCAAACGCGCTGGTCGAGTTGGTCGAGATCGAGCGCTCGCTGATCCACTTGCAGCCACCTCCACTAGCATGGCGAGCGGGTCGATCAGGATGCGAGTCATCGCCTTCGCGTCGCCTACTGGCTCAGATAAGAAATCGCCTTGCAACGCAAGGACCTCCACCTACCACGGCAGTGCTATGCACTTCGAGGGCGGACAGATAGCGAATGCAGCCGCGAATAATACCGCAAGGGCGAAAAAGACGAAGGGTAGATGTTCAAACCGTCCTATCCAACAAGCAGTCCTTTCCCCCATCTTCTTCTGTGCAGACAACTCAGGTTCTTGGTCGAGCAAGATCCTGTGCGCATCTTTGAGCAGTCCCATTAGCCCTTCCTCATTTTCTGGGTATTTGAACCTCAGTGCCCCCCATCCAATGACCTTCATTTGTGCGTGGAGCATCTCTGCCTGCATCAGCTTCGATAACAGCAACCGCACGCCAATCCCAAAGAAGACGGCAAGTACAAAGAATCCGATTGGAATACCCAGCACCCATCCCGGTGCGTTCTTTAGATCCAGGATATAGTTGTACATCGGTGGCAAGCCGACAACCGCAGCGGCTGCCAAACCAACTATCCAAACGACCATGCTGTCTCGGTGTTGTTGTTGATTTCCTGTTGCCTTCTGCCCTTCCGTTACACCCCTCGCCATACTATCTATCATGTCTAGCGCTCTCTTGATCCTTGCCTCATCCATGACGTTGCCTCCGCTTTCCGGGTTCAGCCTTTTATGGGGGACGTTGCCAAGCAATTCACGTTACGGCTTTGGGGAGCCGTGCCCAGGCATCCACGGTGAGGGCGCCCTGCTTCACCGGGCCGCGAGGCGGGGGAGGACGTCGGCGCGATCCCCATCCTCCTGGAAGATCAGCGACCGCACGATCCCCCGCACCATCCCCTGCGAGAGAGTCTCTGGCTCATCGCGGCGGGGCGGGCGGAGTATAGCGGAGTCGAGGAGAGCGTCACTTGTTTTACTTGGCAACGTCCCCCATCATTCTAATATGCCCGGTCTCCCAGCGGATCGCCCCGCTCAGAGCCCCTTTCGCTCACACTGTTTTGTTCACGCCCTAGATCAGCTCTCACTGTTGGAGGCAGGAAACCAAGAATGATTTCCTTGCGTGCACGATAACCTTTTGATGCCCTCTCGATTAACCCGGCTTCGCGCATTGCATTGAGGTCCCTGACGAGCGATTTTTGTGTGCGTCTCGCATACGCCTGGGACAGTCGAGGGCTTATGCCCGGGATGTCAGCTATAGACGTAGATCCAGTTCGTAGGGAAAGATCGAGCACAAGGTGTCGCCTTCGTACCTGGCTCGGGGACGTTTTGTTCTGGAACAATTCGTGGACGTAGTTCCGCCATGCGAGGTCCCACTGTTGCGCCCAAATCACATCAATTTGTTGCTTCAGTCCGTCGAGGAACCCACGTACGGCATAGGAAACGAAGGAAACAACATCTCCCCCCTTTGCGCTGGCTCGGTCTAATTGCCGATAATATTCAGATCGGGTCAGGTTGTAGTGATTACTCAAGAGATGGGCGGAGGCGGCGGGAACCCCCGCTCCTATGAGAATCTGAAACTCCAGAAGCCGGGCTACCCGGCCATTGCCGTCGCCAAATGGGTGAATCCAGGCCAGGTACAGGTGGGCAATAATCGCCTTCAGGATGGCATAGACGATTCTCTTGTCTTCCGTGGGGGTGAAGTCACTTCCGTTCAACCATCTGACGAGTTCGTCCAGTAGGAACTCGCAGTCTTCGGCTGGTGCACCTCGGTAGCGCCCGACAACAACGGAGTGATGTCGCACTTCGCCGGGAATAACACCGTCTTCAAGAGCTAGGTCCTTCAAGACCGTGCGGTTCAACTCCCGAATGCTCTCCGAGGCAATGGAAGGCGTGCCTCCATGAGCCACGACCTGCAGGGTCACGTTGCATCCTGCGATGACGTTGTCGATTTCCTTCGCCAGGTATTCGCGTGAGGGGGGGAGCTTAAGTTTTCCGTCCAGGTGATCGCGTACCTCCTGCTCTGAGAGCGTATTACCCTCGATCGCGGTGGTGGCAAGAGCCCCTTTCGCCAGGTAGATCTTGTACAGTCCCTCGGCAGTGGCTGGGCGAAGAGGCACCAGGGAAACATGCTCACACTTGGACTGGCATTCCCCCAACATGAGCCACAAGTCCGGTGGGGAGTCTTTGAGATCGACCGAGAACTTTATCCACGGATGTGTCTGTTCGTATGTCCTCATGTATGTCCCTCATAACTAACTAATTTATAATAATATATGGCAAGTATAGTCTATATAAATGTCCAGAGCAATATAACAATATAAGGTTAATTATGGCCTGTCAATAGCCCACGCGTTCCTCTTCATCCATTGCCTGTGGTGGGGGACGTTGCCACGCTCGTCGCTTTCAACAGAATTCGTCCTGCCCGTTCCCGCGGGCTCGTTTCTGCTGGACGTTCGACTCGGTAAGCCGGTCACGCTTCCTCGATCCGGATCTCTCTCGACAGAGCCCGCGACGTGACCGATGGACCGCCGGGCTCTTGCTGCCCGAGCCATGAGTGGCCGATCCTTCCGGTTCCGAGGTGCACACTTCATCCAGAACGAAAACGCCGACCCTCAGCCGAGAATCGGCGCTCAATCTCTTCCAGGTTCCCCCGCGATCATCCGCCAAGCGGAACTCCTGTCCCCGACGGCCCCTTCTTGTTTCCGAATGCTTGTAATAGGGGACGTTGCATCTTTCGTCTCCTGGCGTTCTCGGGCGAGGAGCCGCTGCCAGGTGAGGGCCTGCGCGGCCCCCCCGGCGGGCCACCTTGCGGGGCTATGGCCCGCCTCACGCGAGGCGATGCAACGGGTGATGTTTACCAAGCGCCGAACTCCAAGCATGAAGGCCCGAGGGGTTTCTTCCTCGGGCCTTCATTTCCGACAGGTCATGATGGTGGGCGAAGGTGGTTTCGAATCACCGACCCCCTGCTTGTAAGCTATGGCCCGGGCTTATCATTCATTTCAGCCTTTTCCAGAATGTCTTGTCCTGTCAGATAGAGAACCTTCCTGGGATCCTCCGCGCTGGACTAGGATGCTTTCTTAATTTCTTCTCGAACCACTCGGCGGAGAAGTTTCTCAAGAGACTGATCCTGGTGCTCGGTGTAAGTCCGGAGGGCGTCATTGAGCATGGTCTGGTAGTTGCCGCCGCCCTGCTTCTCGACCTTTGCGCGAAACCAATTCACGAGGTCACGATCCAGACGGATTGTGATTCGGACTTTCCTGTCCGAAGTTGGCACAACGGCGCCACGTCGAGCTCTGCTAAAATCATAATTCGCTTTCATACTGTCGCACCTCCGACTGCGTTGCTTTGCGTGCTGAGATAATGCGGATTTTCTCACCTCGCCACGTGTACGCCACCACGAGGACTCGGCCAAATCCGTCTATGCCAACGGATACGTGTCTCTGTTCCCCCTCGGTCGCTTGGTCGAGGGTCAGGGCATTCGGGTCTTCAAACACAGCAAAGGTGTCAGCAAATGCCACCCCGTGTTTGATTTCGTTCACTTTGGCTTTAGCCTGATCCCATTCGTACATGTCGCTATGATATGCATATGTGTATGTACACGTCAATTATCTTTTCTGGGGTATGCACTTTACTTCAGTCTGTTCCAGAATAGCTCGTCATATCACAATAGGGGACGCTGCATCTTGTGTCTCCTGTAATAGGGGACGCTGCATCTTGTGTCTCCTGGCGTTCTCGGGCGAGGAGCCGCTGCCAGGTGAGGGCCTGCGCGGCCCCCCCGGCGGGCCACCTTGCGGCTATGGCCCGCCTCACGCGAGGCGATGCAACGGGTGCAGTCGCCAGCGGCTCGCATTACTTCTCGCCTGTTCTCGTGTCTACCAGATGTTTACCAAGAGCCGAAATCCAAGCACGAAGGCCCGAGGGGCTTCTTCCTCGGGCCTTCATTTCCGACAGGTCATGATGGTGGGCGAAGGTGGTTTCGAATCACCGACACCCCGCTTGTAGGCAAGTGCTCTCCCTCTGGGCGATTCGCCTTGTCAAGGCGAAATCGCCCGCCGCCCTTGACGCAGAATCCCCCGTCTACCTGCCGTAGAAGAGCCGGGGCGGATGGAGGGTGTGCCAGACCTCGTCGCAGGCATCCAGCTCCTCCTGGGAGAGGCGCACGCCGACCGCCCCCAGGTTCTGTTCGAGCTGCTCGACGGAGGTTGTGCCGCAGACGATCGCCGTGATGCCGGGCTTGTTCAGGACCCAGGCGAGGGCGAACTGGCCCAGACTCTTCCCGTGATCGGCGGCGATCTTCTTGAGCCGCTCCACCGCGGCGCGGTCCAGATCCGTCCAGTACTTCTCGTTGTACTTGAATCCCCGGGCGCCCAGGCCGAATCGATGCTCGGCGCTCGGCGGCTTCCCCTGCTCGTACTTGCCCGACAGCAGGCCCGCCGCGAGCGGGCTGAACACCGCAACGCCGACCCCCTCCTCGAGGCAGAGCGGCAGCAGCTCGTACTCGATGTCGCGGGTCAGGAGATTGAAGGGGGGCTGGACGATGTCCCAGCGGGCCAGGTTGTGCTTGTCGCTCAGCCAGAGGGCCTTGCCGACCTGGAAGGCGCGGTAGTTGGAGCAGCCCAGATACCGCACCTTGCCCTGGCGCACGAGGTCGTCCATCGCCCGCAGCGTCTCGTCCAGGGGCGTGTCGTAGTCCGGCATGTGAGCGTAGAAGATATCGAGGTAGTCGGTACCGAGACGGCGCAGGATTGCCTCCACGGCCTGCAAGAGGTGCTTCCGGGAGAGCCCCGTGTCGTTGGGACCCACATGGTCGCCGACATTGGCGGGCGGGAACGACTGGGGCCGCGCCAGATCCAGCGGCCCGCCGATCGTCTGCTCCCCGTACTTGGGCCCCCAGCGGCGCAGATGCCCCGCCTTGGAGGCGAGGACGAGCGTATCGCGCTTCCCCTTGATGGCCTTGCTGAGAATCTCCTCGGTCACGCCGTTGGCGTAGATGTCCGCGAGATCAATGAAGGTGACCCCGCCATCGATCGCACGCTGGACGATCTGCAGCGACTTCTGCTCATCTATCTGTTTGCCAAACGTCATCGTGCCGAGACAGAACGCCGACACCTTCAGTCCGGTGCGTCCAACCTTCCGATACTCCATTTGAAGCCTCCTTCTCCTCTGGCTTGCGTTTTCCCCCGCCCAGGGGATCGGGCGGTCTCGCAAGTTACCAGCCGCGGCGCGGCAGGTCAAGCCTCTCCTGCCCAGGAAGGCGAACCCTCCCGTTTCGGTCCCGGGACAGCCGCTATGGTCCGATGATCACCCGGCGCCCATCGTACACAGGGCGGACGAGGCCCTGTTTCCGGAGGTACTCGGCCACGACATCTCGTCGCAGCCTGCCACTGTCCACGAGGTCGACTCCCGGCAGGGCGAGGGCTCGCGGGCCAAAAAAGGAATTGGTGGCCCCGGTATACACGCGGGCCTCGTCCACGGGCTGCCCGGCCACGGTGAGCTCCGTGAGCTGCCCCTCTTCTATTCGGTAGCGCACCCCGGAGACGGCGGGTCGGTGCTTCTGGAGGAGCGCCTTGAGCTGCTGCCCCGTGATGCGGAACGTCACGACCCGATTATCGAACGGATCAAGCTCGGCGAGATTACCCTGCGTGATGGGGCCCTTGAGGAGCGGGGCTCGGACACCGCCCAGATTCTCGACCTCGATCTCCGTGCCGACTGCGGCTCGCACCGCATCGGCGACGAGATTATAGGGGGTGAGGTCGTCCCCGCGGTCGCTGAAGTCCCCTGCGGCTTGGGCCAGCACCTCGGTGTACCGTGGGGCGATCGGAGCCCAGTAGCGGGCGATCACGGCGGCGACCGCCGGCTCCTCGGGGAGGGCGGCGGTCACCGGAAGCAGGCGGGCGCGATGGCGGACCACGTGCCAGACGCCACGCGCATCCTTCTCGATCAGCAGATCGAGCCGGCCGAGCTCCCCGCCCCATTGGTGGGCCTGCACGATGATGGTCCCGTTCACGTCCATGGGCTTGAGGGCGTCGGAGTGCCAGACGAAGGCGCCCACCGGGAGCCGCGTGTGCGAGTGCCCGCCCACGATGACATCGATCCCCGGGACGGCCGCCGCAATCTGTTCGTCCATCCGCTCTCCGGCATGCGAGAGCAGGATCACGAAATCGGCCTCTTGCCGGAGCTTCGCCACGACCGCCCGCGCGGTTTCGATCTCCCCCGCGAGGGTCAGCCCCTCCGTGATCGCCTGGTACCCGTCCGTCTCTTTGGTGACCAGACCGAAGACACCGATCGTGATGGGGCCGACTTTCCGAAGCAGGGTCGCAGGAATGAGGAGTTTCCCCGTGGCCGTCTCGGTCACGTTGGCGCAGAGGATCGGGTAGCGGGCCTGGGCGAGCAGCCGCTTGAGCGTGGCCAGGGGCCGGCCGAACTCGTGGTTGCCGAGCGTCGCAAGGTCATACCCCGCCGCATTCATCGCCGCGATATCCGCCTCCCCCTGATACTCGGCCGAGAAGGCGGAGCCGTCGGTGAAATCCCCCGCATCGACCAGCCACACGGGCGTCCCCCGGGGCTCCAGCTCGGCGCGGATCTGCCGGACCAGCGTGGCTCGACGGGCGATGCCGCCGATGTCGCTCCGGACCGGCACCGTGGCTTCGTCCGTGCCCGCCTGGGCGACGGCCGGGTAACTGAACGGCAGCAAGTGACCGTGGGTGTCGTTGGTGTGCAGGAGGGTCAGCGACACCTCTTGCGCAGCCGCGAGGATCGGCAGCCACACCAGGACGAAAAGCCAGGCAAGGATCCGCGTGGCCTTCTTCCCCTGCTGCATATCGACCTCCATGTGCGCCGGATGCGCCCAATCGTGTAACAGACTGCTGAAAAAGACCCATCTGCGGCGTTGGCACGCTGGGGCACTCGCTGCGGCGTACCTGGAGTACGCCTCACTCGGCCCTGCGCGTGCCGCCTAGCATCTGGGCCTTTTTGAGCAGCCTGAGCGAAGCCGGGTTTTTCAGCATCCTGCTAAAGAAGCAGATGACTGGCAGACGGTAACGCGCGCCGCAGGAGCCGTCAAGTCTTTAACCCGCATCATTCACGAACAGTGCCGTGAATTCTGCGAATCCAATGACCAATGACCAAATTCCAATGACCAAGGGTGGTACGCGCGCCTGGCGCGCTGTCAGGGTCACGAATGGAGGCCCGGTTCGTTGTTGGTCATTGATCATTGGGAATTGGTCATTCTCTCCTGGTGGCTGGGCGGCCTGCCGCAGGCCAGAGAAGCCGGAGGGCTTTCCGCTTGACACCGTCTGCGAGGCGGCCCGATACTCGGTCGCCGCCGCGCCGTCGGGGCGCGGAGCGGGTGGGGCGAAACGGGAACTTCGGGCCGATGGCGGCGCCATCGGCCGCGGGGAGGCGTCATGAAGACACGACTGCTGTCGCGCAAGGACATCGAGGGCTTCTTCACCATGCGTCTGTGCATGGAGGCGGTGGAGAAGGCGTTCGCGGACCTGGCCACGGGAAACGCCACCATGCCCCAGCGGACTCCGATCGCCGTCCCCGACCAGCATGGGATCGCGCTCTTCATGCCCGCGCACATCAAGAGCCTGGGGGCTCTCGGGGCCAAGGTGGTGACGGTCTACAAGGACAACGTCGCCAGACATGATCTGCCGACGGTGCTCGGGACCATCATCCTGCTGGATGAGGCGACGGGGTTCCCCATCGCCTTGATGGAAGGCGGGTATCTGACCGCCATGCGGACCGGGGCCGTCAGCGGCGTGGCGACCAAGTACATGGCCCGTCCCGAGGCCAAGGTGGCGGCGCTCTTCGGCACCGGGGTGCAGGCGTTCACCCAGGTGCTCGGGGTCCACGAGGCCCGACCGCTGACGAAGCTGCTCGCCTACTCGATCGACCCCCCGGAGACACGCACGCGCTTCGCCCGGAAGATCACCGAACAGATCGGCGTCCCGGTGGAGCTGGCCGACGATCCGGCCGCGGCCGCATCCGCAGCCGATATCATCATCCTGGCCACGACCGCGGCCACGCCGATCGTGGACGGCCGGTGGTTCACACCCGGGACCCACATCAACGGCGTCGGCTCTCATGCGCCCAAGGCGCGGGAGCTGGACAGCCTCACGGTCCAGAAGAGCCGCGTGGTGTGCGATCTCACCGGCGCCTGCAGGGCGGAGGCAGGCGACCTCATCATCCCCGCCGATGCCGGCGAGTGGGGGTGGGACAAGGTCGCGGGCGACCTGGGTGACGTGGTCACCGGCAAGGTTCCCGGCCGGACGTCGCGGGACCAGATCACCCTGTTCAAATCCGTGGGGCTGGCCATCCAGGACATGTCCGCGGCGCGCGTGGTCTTCGACGAGGCGGTCAAGCGGGGGATCGGGACGGAGTTTCAGTTCTGACCGCCCGATCGAGGAGATCGACCATGAGAGTCCTGGCGTTCAATGGCAGCCCCAGAAAGCAGTGGAACACGGCGACTCTGCTGGGGAAGGCGCTCGAAGGGGCCGCATCGCAGGGAGCGGAGACCGATCTCGTCCATCTGTATGATCTCAGCTATACCGGGTGCAGGAGCTGTTTCGCCTGCAAGACACGGGACGGCAAGAGCCATGGCCGGTGTGCGGCGCAGGACGACCTCACGCCGGTCCTGCGCAAGGTCGAGGATGCCGATGCCGTCATCCTGGGCTCCCCGATCTACTTTGGCACCGTATCTGGAATGACCAAGTCGATCATGGAGCGATTGACGTTCCCATACGTGACCTATACCGATCCGCCGCAGTCGCTGTTTCCCAAGAAGATCCAGACGGCGTTCATCTACACCATGAATGTCAGCGAAGCGCAGATGAAAGAGTATGGTTACGAGGTCCACGTCGCCCTCAACGAGAGGGTGCTGCGGACCGTCTTTGGGGCCTCGGAGTGGCTCTGCAGTTGCGACACCTATCAGTTCGAGGATTACTCGAAGATGGCGGCGCCCCGCTTCGACGCAGAGAAGAAGGCCAAGCGACGCGCGGAGATCTTCCCCGAGGATTGTCAGAAAGCCTTTGCGCTGGGCGCGCGAATCGCCACTGTCGACACGAATCGATCACAGACTTCTTGATCTTTCCGGCCTGATTCCCGGCTGTTCTGACAGGCTGCCGAAGACGGCCCGGCGTACCGGGAATACGCCTGGTCGCGCCTGTGGTGGGTACCCTGCTCTGCTCTCTCCGCCTGTATTCGCTCGAAAGTGACTAACGTGGCAACGGCCCCCGTACGGTAGGGTATTGACAAATCGTAATCACCATAATAGTATTTCTTACACACTATAATAGTATGTTACAAAAGAGGGAAACATGCCGGATAGACCAATTGCCGCCATCGAGCGGGGGCTGGCGTCGGTCGGGGAGCTGCTTGCGATCGACGGGGTCGAGGTGGGGATCGCCGTCGTAGGCGGAACAGCTCTGAACCTGCTCGGCATCGTGCAACGGACGACGAGCGACGTGGATGTGCTGGCCGTCCTCCGGACCGGGAGCGATCCTCCAGGGGGGACGTTGGTTCCACCTGACCCTCTCCCAGAGCCGCTTCAGCGGGCCATTGCCCGAGTCGCCAGGGACTTCCAGCTTCCACCGGATTGGATGAACACCGTCGTGGGGCTCCAATGGCAAACAGGGCTTCCGCCGGGCCTGGCCGGACGACTGCACTGGCGGCGCTATGGCGGGCTTCGGGTGGGGCTCGTGGATCGCTATGACCTCATCTTCTTGAAGCTCTACGCATCGGCGGATAGCGGGGGCCCGACCAGCGTGCATGTCCAGGATCTTCTCGCCTTGCACCCGTCCGAACGCGACCTGGAGACTGCGGCGGCATGGGTCCGGGAACAGGACCCGACGCCCGCGTTTGCCGGCATCCTTACCGAGGTGACGACCTATGTCCGTCAGCGGCTTGGGTAATGCCACACGCCACTTACAGGAGCGGACGCTCGGTGTCCTGTGGCGCCAGTGGGGAACGCTTGGCGCATCGACCGCCAGCCATCCTGCGCGGAGCCTGATAGACCCCGAGGCGCTGGTGCTGGCCTCGCTGGCGTTTCAGGACGAGGAGCGCCGCCTGGCGGACGTGCTGCGCTGGTGGGCCACGACCGGAGCGCCCCTCCTGAGTGTCACCCGGATTCGCAACCTGGCGCGTCGGTTCCCCGATCCGGTCCGCGATCGTCTGGGAGAATTCGCGGCCTGCGCGCTCGGCGAGGGCCGGGACTTCCGCTGGCGGCCGCTCGCCCGCCCCTCCGGCAGGCCGGCGGGACGGCGGGGGAAAACGCTGGGCAGGGAGCCGAGAGTCCTCGCCCCGCCCGCCCTCCTGCTCCGGCTCCGCCTCGGCTTCGGTGTTGCCGTCAAGGCCGATCTCCTCGCGATGCTCCTGGGATCGCCCGGGGGCTGGCTTTCAGTGCGGGAGATCGCGGCGCCGCTCGGCTACACGACGCAGTCGATCCGGCGCGCCGCGGACGATCTGGTGGCGGCCCGGCTGGTCCAGGCGACGCGCGAAGCGCCGACCGGATACCGGCTAGACCCAAAACCCTGGGCCGCGCTGCTGGGCACGCGAGCGAAACTCCCGCCCTGGCGCCACTGGGTCCCGGTGTTCGCCTTCGTGACAGCGCTCGCCGCGTGGATGCACGGCGCGGCCGACCCCAAACAGGCGAGCAACTACGTGCTGAGCTCACAAGTGCGGGACATCGTGGAAAGCCACCAGGAGGCCTTCGTGCGGAACCGGCTCGCGATCCCCCGGCCGGAGGACTACCCTGGGGAAACATACCTCGCCGCCTTTCGCGACACCCTGGCAGTGTTGGGTATCTGGCTCGACGAGAGCGCGTAGGAGCGAGGAATGACGGGACGTAGGATTATCTGTCTCTATGGGTTCGTGGGGGACTCCACGTTCAACGTTACACCTTCCGTCCCTATGGGTGCGTAGGGAATAGTCAGATATGACACATAATGCCGGTCCCCAATTACAGGACGACCTCACGCCGGTCCTGCGCAAGGTCGAGGATGCCGATGCCGTCATCCTGGGCTCTCCGATCTACTTTGGCACCGTTTCTGGAATGACCAAGTCGTTCATGGAGCGATTGACGTTCCCATACGTGACCTATACCGATCCGCCGCAGTCGCTGTTTCCCGGGAAGATCCGGACGGCCGTGATCTACACCATGAATGTCAGCGAAACGCAGATGAAAGAGTATGGCTACGGGGCCCCTCAACGAGAGGGTGCTGCGGACCGTCTTCGGGGCCTCGGAGTGGCTCTGCAGTTGCGACACCTATCAGTTCGAGGATTACTCGAAGATGGTCGCACCCCGCTTCGACGCAGAGAAGAAGGCCAAGCGACGCGCGGAGATCTTCCCCGAAGATTGTCAGATGGCGCGAGGCCGGGTGATCGACCTGCTGGGCAGGCCGCCAGACCCCAGGCGCGGGCCCATGGCGGGTGGCGGGCGGGAATACTCCTTGCGGTCCACCGGCACGTCCCGTATAAAGAAACCCGTTGCGGGGCCCGGCATCCGGGCTGCAGGTCTCGGTTTTCTGAGCTATCTGATTGCCGAATTGCCTGATTGCCAGGCCGCCTTGCCGTCCCGGCACCGGAGTCTCCGTGGATACGATCACGCCCTTGGATCCCGCCGCCCGAGATCTCCCCCTCCGCCGCGATATCCGGCGCCTGGGCAACCTCCTGGGACAGGTCCTCCGCGAACAGGGCGGCCTCGCCCTCTTCGACACGGAAGAGGAGATCCGGAACCTGACCAAGGATCTCCGCCAGGCCTTCTCCCTGGAGAAGGAGGCGGCCATCGCCCGCCTCACGGAGGAGCTGGATCTGCCGGTCGCCACGCAGATCATCCGGGCCTTCACCACCTTCCTGCAGCTCGCCAACGTCGCCGAGCAGATCCACGACATCCGGAAGCTCCGCCATGACCAGCCGGTGGTGGTCGGCGGCCCCCGCTCCGGATCGCTGGAGCACGCCGTCGCCCACTGCAAGGCCGCCGGCGTGTCGCCCGGGGAGCTCCAGACACTGCTCCGTGAGCTGGACATCACGCTGGTCCTCACCGCCCACCCCACCGAGGCCAAGCGCCGGAGCATCCTGGAGAAGACGCGGCGGATCTCGCAACACCTCGCCGACCTGGATCACCCCTGGCTCACGCCCCGGGACCAGGCTGCCCTGGAGGAGGACCTCCTGGCGGAGATCACGGCCCTCTGGCAGAGCGACGAGGTCCGGCTCCGGCCCCCCACGGTGCAGGACGAGGTCCGGAACGGCCTCTTCTATTTCGACGAGGTCCTCTGGGAAGTGCTGCCGCAGCTCTGCCGCGACCTGCGGCGGGCACTGGCCGCGCACTATCCCGACGCCCCCTTCGTCGTGCCCCCCTTCCTGCGTTTCGGCTCCTGGATCGGCGGCGATCGGGACGGCAACCCCCACGTCACCCTCGAGACCACCTGGGAGACCCTGCGCCAGCACAAGGACCTCGCCCTGCGCAAGTACCGCGAGGGGCTGGAGCGCCTGGGGGGCGCCCTGAGCCAGTCCACGGCCCAGGTGGAGGTGAGCGAGGAGCTGCGGGCCTCGCTGCACGCGGACGAGGCGCGCCTGGGCTCCTCGGCGGAGGCGGCGGCCCGGCGCCACGAGCGCGAGCTGTACCGGCGCAAGCTCGCCTGCATGCGCCTGCGCCTGGACGCGACGCGGGCCGGCGACCTGCCGACCGATGGTGCCGGGCCCGCGCCGGAGGCGGCCTGGCCCTATTCCCGGGCGGCAGACCTGCTGGCGGACCTGGCCCTCGTGCAGCGGAGCCTGACGGCGCATCGGGGGAGCCGGCTGGCCAGGGGCGCCGTCCAGACGCTGATGGACCAGGTCGGCCTCTTCGGCTTCCACCTGGCGCCGCTCGACATCCGGCAGGACGCCGCCGTGTTGCGCGCGGCATTGGCGGAGATCGCGCAGGCCGTCCGCCTCACGGAGCGGGATCTCCGCGACATCCCGGAGGCGGAGCGCCAGGCGCTCCTCACCCGGGAGCTTCAAGGGCTGCGGCCCCTCATTCCCCCCTTCGCCCGCTGGAGCCCCGAGACCGCGGACACCATCGCGCTCTTCCGGCTCATCCGGCGCGCGCAGGCGGAGGTGGCGCCGGAGGCCATCAGCACCTTCATTCTCAGCATGACGGAGCAGCCCAGCGACGTCCTGGCGGCCCTGCTGCTGGCCAGGGAGGCTGGGCTGCTGCGGCGCGAGGCGGACGGGCTGGCGAGCCAGCTCGACCTGGTCCCCCTGTTTGAGAAGATCCATGTGCTGCGGGCCGCGCCGGGCATCATGCAGACCCTGTATTCGAACGGCGCCTACCGGGCCCACCTGGCGGCCCGGGGGAATGTCCAGGAAGTCATGCTGGGCTATTCCGACAGCAGCAAGGACGGCGGCTACCTCACCTCGAACTGGGAGCTGTACGTGGCGCAGGACGGGCTGGCCGGCGGCGCCCGGACCCACGGGCTGACGCTTCGCCTCTTCCACGGGCGAGGCGGCACGGTGGGGCGAGGCGGCGGGCCCATGCACGAGGCGATCCACGCCCAACCCCAGGGCACGGTGCGCGGGAAGATCAAGATCACCGAGCAGGGCGAGATGATCCATTACAAGTACGGGAATCCCGCCGTGGCGGCGCGCAACCTGGAGCTGGTGGCCTCGGCGGTCCTGGAGACCAGCACCGGCACCTACGAGGCCTCCGCGGTCGATCCGTCCTGGCCCGCCGTGATGGCCGACGCGTCCGAGCGGGCCTATCGCGCCTACCGAGCGCTGGTGGCGGAGGACGCCGATCTCTTCCGCTACTTCGAGGAGGCCACGCCGGTCCAGGAGATCAGCCGCCTGAATATCGCCTCGCGGCCCGCCTGGCGGCGCGGGGCCAGCGCGTTCGAGGACCTGCGCGTGATCCCCTGGGTCTTCGCCTGGGTGCAGAGCCGGCACTACCTTCCCGGCTGGTACGGCCTGGGAGCGGGCATCACGAGCTATTTGCAGGAGGACCCGTCAGGGCGCCTGGCCCTGTTGCAGACGATGTACCGGGGGTGGGCCTTCTTCAGCCGGGTCATCGAGAATGCGCAGATGACGATGTGCAAGGCGGACATGGGCGTCGCCCACCGGTACGCCTCCTTGGTGCGGGACGTCGCGGCGCGGGAGCGGATCTTCGGGCGCATCCGGGCCGAGTACGAGACCTGTCGTGAGGTCCTCCTGCGCATCACCGGCCAGGCGGAGCTCTTGGACTGCGATCCGGCCCTGCAGCAGTCCTTGATCCTGCGCAATCCCTACGTGGATCCCCTGTCCTACATCCAGGTGAGCCTCCTCCGCCGCCTCCGCGCCCTGCAAACTCAGGAAGGAAGCGACGCGGAGGCGGAGGCCGCCCTCCGCCAGTCGCTGCACCTCACCATCAACGGCATCGCCACCGCCATGCGCTCCACCGGCTGAGACCCGCCCCTCCCCACATCCAGGACACGGTGATTGGGGACCTCGCCAAGAAAGACAAGGTGGCCGCTCAGGAGCCGCTGCCACTCCAGGCGGGATCGGCGGGGCATGGTAGAGTCGAGGCCAACCCCGCTTGTCGTACCTGGCAACTCGTCAGCAGGCTCCTGAACAACCCGATCTCGCTCAGGCTGCTCAAAAAGGTCCAGATGCAAGGCGGCGCGCGATGGGCCGAGTGAGGCGTACACTGGGTACGCCGCAGCGAGTGCCCGAGCAAGCCAACGCAGCAGATGGGCCTTTTTCAGCAGCCTGCTAAATCAGGCGCCGTCGGCCCGGGGGCGCGGGACCACGAGGCGGCCGATCCGCTCCTCGTGCATCTCCATCAGCGACGCCATCAGGCGGTCGCCGTATCCCTTCTCCACCGCCTGGACATAGGTCTTCTGGACAGCCTCGACCAGCAGACTGTCGAAGCCGCAACCGGCCATCATGGCGCGGGCGTAGCTGACATCCTTCAGGGCGTTGGCGATGGCGAACTGATGGCCGGTCAGGTCCCCTTCCAGGAAGGCCGGGATCATCTTGCGCAGCGCCCCGCTGTCGGCGGCCCCCCGCGACATGACCTGGTACATCGCCCGCAAGTCCACCCCGGCGGTGGCGCAGACGGCCATACCCTCGGCGATGAGCGCGCAATAGCCCATGCTGATGAAGTTGTTGACCAGCTTGGCGGTATGCCCGGCGCCGACGGGACCGAAGTGAAAGACGGCCTCGGAGTAGGCGTCGAGCATCGGGCGGATACGGACGAAGGTCTCGTCCGAGGCGCCCACCAGGCTGTTGAGGCGGCCGGCCTCGGCGTCCTTGGGGGCGCGGGTGACGGGGGCGTCGGCCATGGCGGCGCCCCGCGCCTCCAGCTCTGCGGCGATCCGCCGGGTCGAGGCCGGATCACTGGTCGAACAGTCGACCAGGATGAACCCGGACCGCGCGCCGGCGAGAATGCCGTCCTCGCCATAGACCGCCGACTCGACCTGGGGCGATCCGCTGACGCAGAGAAACACGACCGCGCAGCCCTCGGCCAGTTCCCGCGCCGTCGTGGCCTCCCGGGCGCCCCGGGCGACGAGATCCTCGACCGGGCCCCGATTGCGATGGCCGAGCACCGTCAACGGGAACCCCTTCTCCAGCAGGTTACGGGCCATCCCGTGCCCCATCCTGCCCACACCGATGAAGCCTATCCGCTCGGGCATTCCTCTCTCCTCCTTGCCGGTTTTCGACACGACCCCGCCAGGTCCCCAGGCAGGGCCGGCGCACACAGCGGTCACGTTAGCAACGTGACCTGTCGCTCGCGCCACAGCGGGGAGTGTACAGGAGGTCGCGGAAGGATCAAAGCCATTCGCGGAGGAACCCTGTTCTGCGGCTAACGACCGGATCGGTAGTGCAAATCCCGCGTGGACCCGCGGTCCGAAGAGGAGATCAGGGGCGGGCGGACTCTGGAGGTGGGTGCGCCAGAGCCCGAGGGGAGTGAGGATCTTTCCGATCACCTCGGGCTGTTCGATTCAGGCGATGAACTCGGAACCTGCCCTACCTCCAGCCTCCGAGGAATTCCAGGCGGCCTATCATCTCTTCCTGAGTCAGGGAGAAGCACAACCGAGAAAGGCGCCGAAGCAGGATACCCAGCGGGAGCTGATCCGAGACAATCACCCCCGCGTAATGGGGGACGTTGCCACGTTCGTCACTTTCAACAGAATTCGCCCTGCCGCTTTGCACGAAGGCTTGTTTCTCCGGACGTGTGACTCGGTCGACCGGTCACGCCTCCTTGATCCGGACGTCGCCCAACAGAACTCGCGACGTGGCCGATGAACCGCCAGGTTCTTGCAGCCCAAGCCATGAGTGGCCGATCCTTCCGTTTCCGTGGTGCATATTTCGCCCAGAACAAGAAACGCCGACCCTTTGGCGAGGATCGGCGCTCAATCTGATCGAGCTGTTCCAGGCTCCCCCGCGATCATCCGACATGCGGAACTCCACTCCCCGAGGGCACCCTTCTTGTTTCCGAATGCTTGTACCACAAACCTCCTGCCTCGGCAACGAATTCGGCTCGCTTAGCGCTGGGTTCAGGCGTCCAAGATCAGGATCTGTCTGGCGCTCCGGTCGAGGGCGGTGCGGATAAGGCCACCGGAGCATCCGTACGGTTACGTCACCAGCTCGCCCTGGACAAACAGGAGCGCGTTTTCCTGCCGAGCCACGCGCCGCATCTCCGGGGTGAATCCACTCCGGCTGAAAAGCGCGAAGACCTCCCGCCGGCCGGCCTTGCCCCAGGCGACGCGGCGGGCCTTCTCCAGCAGGTTGCGGTAGATGTCCGTGCCGATCGGGCGCTCGCTCCACTTGACCTCGCCGAACAGGATCGCGTTGGCCTCCTCGTTGAGGCCCACCACGTCGATCTCCGCTTGGTCGTCCCACCAGTGTCCGACGCGGTGCAGGGGGAACGGGAGCCCCACGCCCCGTCGCAGGGTCTCGCGGGCGATCCGCTCGTACGCCCGACCAAGGAGATGCGGCAGGAGAACCTGGACGCGACGGAGCGCGGGGCGGGTCTCGCCCAGCTCCAGGTCGCTGACGTACGGGTAGCCGCAGGCGAACCAGAAGGCGACGAATGGGTCCTGCAGGCCGTAGAGGGATCGCCGGGACTTCTGGGGCATCTTCTCCGTGATCGGCACATCCCGCTCGACCAACTGTAGGTCCTCCAAGACGTGCAGGTACTTGTGCAGGACGTTCTTGCCCGGCCCCGTGTCGTTGGCGATCTCGCCGAACTTCCGCCGACCCTGACTGATGGCCCGCAGGATGGCGAGGTAGTTGCGCGGCTCGCGCAGCTCTTCCTTCAGCAGAAAGTCTACCTCTCGGAACAGGAAGGCCCCGGGGGTGAAAATCTGCTCCCGGATATTGTCGGCCAGATTCCGGCTGTAATCAAACTGTCGCAGATAGCCCGGCATCCCGCCCAGCACCGCATACGCTTCAACAGCGTGCGCGAACGGGCGCCGTTTCGGCAGGAATTGGCGCACCCCGGCGAAGTCGAGGGGCCGGACGAGGAGGTCTCCGGTCCGTCGGCCGTAGAGCGGGGTGCGGTGCGCCAGGGTCTCCGACTCCATCATGGCCATGGAGGAGCCGCAGAGGACAAGGGTCAGCGGCAGGCGCTGTAGCGTCTCGTCCCAGCCCTTCTGGAAGAGCGAGGAGGTGGCGGGGTTGTTCTCGACCAGATAGGGGTACTCGTCGAGGATCAGCAGGAGTCGCTCCCTGGGTTTCGCGGCCGGCGGCCGAAGGCGCGTGGTCAGATACTCGAAGGCCTCGAGCCACGTATCGAAGCCCTTCCGGCCAATGAATGGATCGGTGAAGTGCCCGCTCAGGCGAGCAGCGACCTCGCGGAGCTGCTCCCGCTCCGGCCGCCGGTCCGCCAGGAAATAGATGCCCGCCTTCCCCTGCAGGAACTCCTTCAGCAGGGCGGTCTTCCCTACCCGACGCTTGCCGTAGACAATGAGGAGCTGGGCGTCCTTCGCCCGCCATCGCGCCTCCAGCCATGCCAGCTCCGCCGTCCGGTTGACGAACATGCTTGCCTCCACAGGGTCTTGCGTCTACTCACGAGTAGTATACTCAAGAGTAGACTCGGTGCAAGCCGGAATCGGCAAGAGGCGTCGAATCCTCGCCCGAGCGGTTTGCAGCCGCTGGAGCTTGGCTCAAGGATGCGTCAGATGCGGGACGTTGCCAAGAATGACAAGTTGCAGGGAAGGTGCGAAGCGGGACGGCTGATCTCGCGCCCCGATGCTTCGTCAGCGTGGCGACACAAACGACGCAATCGGCGCGGCCGCACTCACCCCCATAGATGAGGGCCCCGCAGGATCACGTGATGGAGATGGAAGTGTATGTGATCTTGACCCCACGCCGAGACCAGCTCCCGAAATGCGTCGGCTGCGGGTTGCTGCTCATCTTGCCGGCAGCACCAGATTGGGCAGCCACATGGCCAGTCCCGGGATATAGGTGACCAGGAACAGGGCGATCACCAAGGCGATGACGAAGGGCCAGACCTCCCGGGCGAACTCTCCGATGGAGATCCGGGCCAGGGCGCACACCACATACATGATGGTCCCGACCGGCGGGGTGATGGTCCCGATCATGATGTTGAGGACGAAGACCACGCCGAAGTGAACCAGGTCGATGCCGGCGTGCCCCAGGAGCGGCAGCATCACCGGGACCGCCATGATCATGACGGCCAGCCCTTCCATGAAGCAGCCCAGGATCAGCAGCGCCACGTTGATCAGGAGATAGAGCTGCCACTGGACCAGGTGGGCGTTCTCAACCAGGGCCAGGATCTTCTGCGGCGCCAGCTCGTAGGTGAGCACCCAGCTAAACGGCTGGGCTGCGGACATGATGATCACGATGGAGGAGGTGCCGACGACCGACTCGGTGATGATCCCCGGGATCTGGGACAAACTGATCTCGCGATACACGAAATAGCCCAGGATGAAGGCGTAGGCGGCGCCGGCGGCCGCCGCCTCGGTGGGGGTCATGACGCCGCCGATGATCCCGCCCAGGATGATGGCGGGCATGCCCAGCGGCGGGATGGCGCGCAGCAGCGCGCTGGAGACCTCGCGCCGAGTGGCCCGCTTCTCGCTCGGGTAGTTCCGCCGCTTCGCGAGGAAGTAGATGAAGATCATCAGGACGATCCCCATGAGCACGCCGGGAACCGCCCCTGCCAAAAGCAGCCGCCCGATGGAGGCGCTGGCGATGGAGCCGTAGATGACGAAGGGAATGCTGGGGGGGATGATGGGCCCGATGGTGCCGGCCGCGGCCACGATTGACGCCGAGAAGGGCACCCCGTATCCCACCTTCTTCATGGCCGGGATGAGGACGGTGCCGCTGCCGGCGGCATCCGCCACCCCCGACCCCGACATCCCCGCCATGATCATGTTGGTCACCACGACCACGTGGGCCAGCCCACCCCGGATGTGGCCCACCAGCACCCTGGCGAGCTGCACGAGCCGGTCGGTGATCCCGCCCGTGTTCATGAGGTTGCCTGCCAGGATGAAGAAGGGAATGGCCAGGAGGGGGAAGGTGTCGATTCCGCCGATCATCCGCTGGACCATCCCCTGCAGCGGAATTTGGGGCCCGAAGGCCATGTACACCGTGGCGGCGATGGCCATGGACCACGCAATCGGCGCGCTGAGGGCGAACAGGATCAGCATGATGACGAAGAGCCAGAGCATTCGACCTACTCCTCACCTTGCAGGGCGCCGCGCAGGTGGCGGGTGATGTCTCCGAGCGTATGCAGGAAGATCAGGGCGGCGGAGACCGGGACAACGGCGTAGATCACGTACTGGGGGACCTTCAGTGTGGCGGTGATCTGCGTCGCCGCGGCCGTGAGGATCCAGCCGTAATAGCCGATGACGAGCATGAGGCCGAGCGTGGTCAGGTCGACGAGCACCAGGGTCCACGCACGCAGCCGCTGGGGAAGGACTGTCAAAAGGCCGTCGATGGCAATGTGCCGCTTGCGCTTGGTGCAGATCACCGCCCCCGCAAAGACGACCCAGATGAAGGCGTAGCGGGCGAACTCCTCGGCCCACTGGATGGGGCTGTTGAAAATATACCGGCTCACCACGTTGGCGAACGTGGCCAGCGACATCAACACCATGAACAGGCCGGCTACCAGCTCTTCGAAGTACTCGACCACGAAACGAATCTGCGGCATCGGGCACGACCTCCGGCCGGGGGCGGGGCAGACGCGCCCCGCCCCCGGATCTGGGACGGATCTACTTGGCGGCTTCCACAACCTTCTCGTAGAAACCCTTCCCGAACACCGGCTCGAACTCTTTCCAGGCGTCCTTGGTCTTCTCGGCGAAATCGGCCTTGTTGACCACCGTGACGGTCATGCCCTTGTCCTTCAGGTCCTGGAGATTCTGCTTGTTCATCCCGATCTGCATGTCGGTCTCGTAGTCTCCGGCATCCTGCGTGCTCTTCACGAAGATCGCACGCAGCTCCGGGGAGAGGCCCTGGAAGAATTTCTCGTTGGTGACCAGAACCAGGTTCATGGCCATGTGGCCCGTGAGGGCCACGTACTTCTGGACCTCGTAGAACTTGTGGGAGTAGATCGTGTTCAGCGGATTCTCCTGTCCCTCCACCACGCCGAGCTGGAGCGCGGTGTACAGCTCCGCCACGGCCATCGGGGTCGTCGCGGCACCGAGCGTCACCAGGGCGGCCTTCGCCATCGGGGAATCCATGGTGCGGATCTTCAGCCCCTTGACGTCCTCGGGCTTGGCCACCTGCTTGGTCTTGGTGGTCAAATGCCTCTCCCCATACCACCAGCCCATGTCCAGGATGCGGATCCCGCTCTCCTTGGCGGCCCGCTCGTTCAGCTCCGCCATGAGCGGCCCGCGCGCCACCTTGATCAGCTTGGGGCGGATCTCGTCTTCGCTGTTCCCCTTCAGAACGTACGGCATACCCAGGACGCCGATCGGCCCCCACCCCTGGAACTGGGCCAGCATGCTTGGGCCGGTCAAGGCGATCTGGATGACCCCGTTCTTGACCTGCTCCACCATGTCCTTCTCGCTGCCCAGCTGGTTGGCGGGGAAGACGTGCACGGTGACGGCGCCGCCCGTGCGCTCCTTCATCAGCTCCGCGAACTTCAGCGATCCTTTGTGATAGGACATCTCCACGACGCCCGAGTGGCCCAGCTTGACGTTCATCTTGGGGAAGGCGGTGCCCGCCGCGGCCGGGGCCGCCCCCCACGCAAGCGAGAGCATCGCGACGAGCCCCCCCACAACCACCAGACTCTTCAGCGCTCGATTCCTCATCGCCCTTCTCCTTTCGTCAGAATGACATGCGCGCATGCGCCTCGGCGCGCTTTCGCGGTGCTGCCCCTCCCCCAAACCCCGCCACCTGGATCCGGCGGAATGGGCGCACGGACACGGGGGCTGCCGGCCGAGGCCTTGAGGTCGGCGGCATGGGCCCCCACAAAATCGGCGAGCTGCTTTCCGTAGCTGCGCGCAGCGGGGTCAGTCGGTTCCACCTTCCGTCGCGCCCTGCACCTCTCCGGATCCGAAATAGCCGCGAATCGCCTGCTGTTTGGCGAGCCGCATGTGCTCGCTCATCAGTTGCGTGGCCGCGACGATGTCTCCCTTGAGAAGCAGATCGATGATTTGCAGATGAATCTTGAGAAAGCGACGAGGCCCGTCCGGCGTTCGATTCCCGAAGCCGGCGAATATCTGGATCTGGTCGCGGAGGTTTTCAAGCAGCGTGGTGATGCGGGCGTTGCCCGCCGCCCGGACGATCTCGGCGTGCAGCTCCATGTCCGCGGCGACCGCGAGTCTGACTGTGCCTTTGCGCAGCGCCGCTTCCGCCGCCGTGAATTGGCGCCTGAGGCGGCGGAGGGTCGCCGCGGAGAGGTTGGCATTCGTGCGCTGCAGGGCGTAGCACTCCAGCGCCTCCCGCAGATCGAAGACCTCTTCGATCTCCTGGCGGGAGAAACGCTTGACGCGCGTTCCCACGTGGGGAATCGTCTCGACCAGGCCACTCTGTTGGAGGCGAATCAAGGCCTCGCGGATGGGGGTGTCGCTCACCTTGAGAGTCCTGCCGAGCTCCTGGATGCGCAGCCAATCGCCGGCTTCCAGCTTGCCGCTGTTGATCCAGCCCCAGATGCGTTGATGGACACGATCGACCAGCGTCAGCGGGGTGATGGGTGCGGCGGCGAGTCTCATGGCTTTCCTGGTCACTGGATCGTTTCCCCGAGGAGAGTCGGAGGTTCCCGCTCGTGCAGAGTGGCGTCCGGGGCGGAAGATATTAGATATGATATATAATGTCAACCCAATTTGGGTCGACAGTCAGAGTCCGGCCGGTCCGAGGGGCCGCAAGGCACAGGGGGGCGCGTCGAGAGCGACGCTGCTTCTCGTTTGGACTTACTGTAACCGCGAGGAGGCCGATCTCACGCGGACGCTTCTTGGGGAGGGAGCGTCCTTCTCACACGCCGCCCTGGCCCGCGCCACTCGTTGAGCGACGCCGGAAGACCGCCGGTCCCCCGTAGTGCCTCGCCTGGCAGGATACTGAAGAACTCGTTTCGCCCAGCCTGCTCAAAAAGGTCCAGATGCAAGGCGGCTCGCCGGGTACCCATCCGCAGGATGGGTGCAGGCGCGAGACGTACTTCGCGTACGTCGCAGCGCCGCGCGAGCGTGCGGGGTACCCACCAAAGGTGGGTCTCCGCAGATGGGCCTCTTTCAGCAGCCTGTTAGAACTCGAAGAGCTCCGCCGGGTTATCGACGAGGATCTTGCGGCGCGTCACGTCGTCCGGCGCCCATTCCAGGAGCAGGTCGACCAGGCGCGCCTCGTCGGGCTTGGCGTCCGCGGGCTCGGACGGGTGCGGCCAGTTGCTGGCCCACAGCATGCGCTCGGGCGCGTGCCGGACGAGCGTCTTGGCCAGCGCCCCCACGTCCTCGTAGCGCGGCGGGCCGGTCCTGGATATCGCATGCCGACTTGACGTGTCAACAGGAAAGAAGAGGTGGAGGGACCCCGGCTCGGACACCGGTGCGCACCGGGTGTGGACCCCGATGCATCGGGGATGACCGCTCGCGGCGGCCGACCACGTCGGAACTGGCGAACGGATTACGCGACAAGGACCTGACCCGGGGGCACTGTCCGGAAAGAAGACTGTTCCACTTGAACCGTTCCGCCGATATATATCTTGGGTCCGCGGCGAGGTCTCCGAGGAGGTCGCCCCACCGGTGCGACTGCCGGCAGTCCGGTCAGGCCGTTCTCGGACTAGTGCATCGGGACCGCGATCCGCATCGCCGCGCTTCGGCCCGCAAAGACGGGACATCAGAGACTGGCTCTTGACAAAGCTGCGCGTGCAAGACAATACTGCGTCGCCATGTCGCAGCCTGGACGATCTTGGTGGCTCTGAGGATCGAGCATGCCGATCATCCGGAAGCATGTTATCCGTTGACGCGTTCGCTGCTCGCGGTTCCGCGTGCTCGGTCGCCGCTTTCCATCACCCATCAGGTTCGTCCGACACTCGACGCAGCCTCACACGCAAGGAGGTGGACATGCACACCCGTCCTACCTCGGATGGTGCGAGCCCCTGGCTCCTTCTCTGCTGCATGGCGATCACCTTCGCCGCCGGCCCCTCCGTTGCCGCGGCGGCACCCGCTCCTCCGGCGGCCCTGGTCTTCGCCGGCTCGGGAGCCAATCTCGCGATCACGCGGCTCCTCGCCCAGGCTTTTGTTCGGACGTACCCTGATGTCGCGATCGAGGTGCCGGCCAGCATTGGCTCCACCGGGGGAATCCAGGCGGCGGCCGACGGTAGTGTCGCCGTGGGTCTGGTCTCCCGCCCCCTGAAGGAGCAGGAAAAGGCCCTGGGGCTGGCGCTCCGGCCGTACGCCCGCTCTGCGATCGTCTTCGGGGCGCATCCGACCGTGGTCGACGACGGGCTCACCTTCGACGAACTGCTCGGCATCTACCGCGGAACGAAGACCCGCTGGCGCGACGGGCGCGAGATCGTCGTCCTGACCCGGCAGCCCACGGACAGCGGGATCGAGGCGCTGGAGCTTAAGATCCCCGGCTTCCGGGAGGTGTACGCAGAGAGCCAGAAGGCCAAGCGCTGGATCACCCTCTATACCGACCAGGACATGAACCAGACCCTCGTGAAAACCCCCTATGCCATCGGGCTCTTGGACCTGGGGATCATCCAGTCGGAGCACCTGACCGTGAAGCCCCTCCGGATCAACGGAGTCGCCCCCACCGAGCAGTCGGTTCTGAACGGGACCTACCCGCTCGTCAAGAGGCTGGCGTTCGTCTATCGAGAGGCGATGCTCGCCCCGACCGCGAAGGCCTTCCTCGATTTTGTGCGCTCGAGAGCGGCTCAGCAGATCTTGCGTACGCACAACTACCAACCGGCCGAGTGAGCCGTGAGCACACCAAGTCCCCATCTGAGCCTCGGACGCCGGCTGGCCGCCCGTCTGTTTCCGGTCGCCGTCGGAATTGCCATGGTCATCAGCCTCGGCATTCCGATGACCTACTATGCCATCGAATCCGCCACCCTACACAGGACCGCAGTCCGCAACGCCCGAGAACTGGCCGACCAGTTGGAGTCGTTCGCGATTCAAACCCCCACCCTCTGGAAGCATCAGGCCGCCAAGTATGTCCAGGTCGCAACCCACTTCCTTGCCGAGAAGGACGTCACCTCCATTCGTGTGTATGACGAGACCCGGCGACCGGTGACCATGTATGGACACGAATCCGCCGAGGCCAATCGGTGGTGGAACCGCATTGCCCCCCAGGGCATCGCGCCCATTCACTACAATAACCGCCAGATCGGCGAGGTCCGGGTGGAGATCTCTCTGGGCAGATTCCTGGGCGTCACGCTGGCGCTTTTCGCGCTCTCCTCTATGCTGGGGATCGCCCTGGCCACGATTGTGTATCGTCTCCCGGCCAAGATCATCGGCGGGATGGAAGGACAGATCGAGGACCTCGTACAGACGGTCCGGCAGGAGCGGGACGAGAGCGAGCGCTTCAAGCTGGAGGCAGAGGCGGCGGCGCGCCGCTTTCGGGAGTTGGTCCAGGGTCTGGATGCCATCGTCTGGGAGGTCGACCCCTCGACGCTCCGGTGCTCCTTCGTCAGCGAGCGGGCCGAAGCGATCCTGGGGTACCCGGCCGAGCAGTGGCTGACGGAGGCGGATTTCTGGGTCGCGCACCTCCACGCCGATGACCGAGAGCAAGCCATTGCGGTCCATCGTCAGATCGGGACCGATGGCGGGGCGTATACGTGCGAGTACCGGATGTTCGCCGCCGATGGACGTGCCGTCTGGATGTATGACGCCGGAAACCTCGTGCGGGCGCCGGGTGGGGAGGAGACCCGACTGCTCGGGGTGATGGTGGACGTCACCGTCAGGAAGCACGCAGAGGAGGCCCTCCGAACCCACACGACACAACTCGAGGCGGTGCGAGCGCTCGCCGCCGAGATCGTCCAGGAGCTGGACCTCGAACGACTGCTGGATCTGATCACGCGCCGGGCGGCGGAGGTCGTGGGTGCGCCGGCCGGAACCATATTCTTGTGGGACGAGAGCACCCAACAGCACGTGCCCCGGGGCTGGCACGGCCCATCCGTTGAGGGCGAGCGGGTCCCGCGGCGCGTGGGGGAGGGGCTGGTCGGTCTGGTGGCAGAGCGGCGGGAAGGGTTCCTGGTCAACGACTATCGCGCCTGGCCCGGCGCATCGCCGGTGGTCCTCGCCGTCACTCCGATCACCGCCGCCATCGCCGAGCCCCTGATCTATCGCGGCCGGCTGATCGGGACGCTCGTATTCAACGATTTTGGCACCGGGCGCAAGTTCAGCGAGGAGGATCGCACCTTCCTGGCGTTGTTCGCCACCCAGGCCGCCATCGCCATCGAGAATGCGCGCCTGCACGAGCGACTGACGATCCGCCTCAAGAGCCAGCAGGCGCTCACCCGCCTCAGCCAGATCATCTCCGCGTCGCTCGACATGGATGCGGTGCTGCGCGAGATCGCGCATGCGGCCCAAGAGCTCGTGGGCGGCTCCCTGGTGACCTTCTGGACGGTGGACGAGACCAGCCGGACGCTCACGCCCCGGGCATACTCGGACACAGCGATTCTCGACTACCCTCAAGAATCCCTGCGCTTCGGCGAGGGGGGCGTGGGGTGGGTCGCGGAGCATCGGCAGCCGCTCATCGTCTCGGACCGTTACGCCGACCCGCGGTTTTTCGCCCAGGCGTGGGCCAGGAAGAATGGGTTTGTGAGCTTCCTCGGGATCCCCGTGATCCTCGGGGAGACGCTCCTCGCCGTCCTGGCGCTCAACGCGCGACAGCCTTTCCATCTCACTCCCGACGAGCAGAGCCTCCTGGACAGTTTCGTTGCCCAGGTGGCCATCGCCCTGGAGAACGCCCGATTGTACGATGCCGCCCAGCGCGAGCTTGCCGACCGCACGCGGGCGGAGGCGGCGCTGCGGGAGAGCGAGCGACAGCTCGCCCTGGCCATCGCCGGCTCGGGCATCGGCCTGTGGGACTGGCGCGTCCAGACCGGCGAGGTGCTCTTCAACGACCGCTGGGCCGAGATTCTCGGGTACACGCTGGCGGAGTTGGCGCCCATCAGCGTCCAGACCCGGATCACCCTGTGCCACCCCGAGGATCTCGCGAAATCGAACGCACTCCTTCAGAAGCATTTTGTGGGGGAGAGCGCGGCCTATGAATGCGAAGCCCGCATGCGCCATAAGGACGGACACTGGGTCTGGGTGCTCGATCGCGGGACGGTGACCGAGCGGGATCGGGAGGGCAAGCCCCTGCGCATGACCGGCACCCACCTCGACATCACGACCCGCAAACAACTGGAGGAGGAGCGTCTCGTCCGGAGCAAGCTGGAGGCGACGGGAATCCTGGCGGGGGGAATCGCCCACGACTTCAACAACCTCCTGAGTGTCATCCTCGGAAGCCTCGAGCTGATGAAGCTGCCCGTGGGGGACATCGCGCCACACCTCGAGGCGGCAGAGCAGGCGACCATGGCGGCTCATGAGCTCACCCAGCAATTCCTCACATTCGCCCGCGGCGGGGGATCGGTCCGCCGGAAGGTCGCCTTGGGCGGAGTGCTCCGGGACGCGGTCGCGCTGGCCCTGCGGGGGTCTCCGGTAGAGTGCGATCTGGCGCTTCCCCCCGACCTGTGGCCCATCGAGGGGGACGTGGGACAGCTGGGGCAGGCCATCCGAAACCTCGTCCTGAATGCGCGCGAGGCCCTTCCGGCGGGCGGGCGGGTCGTCCTCCGGGCGGAAAACCTGTCGGGCCCTACCCCGGCCGTGCGGGTGACGGTCGCCGACCGGGGGTGTGGAATTCCGGCGGACATCCTTCCCCGCATCTTTGATCCCTACTTCTCCACCAAGCAACGGGGAGAGCAGCGGGGAATGGGCCTAGGCCTGACCGTTGCCCGGGCCGTCGTGGAAAAGCACGGGGGCACGATCGCGGTGGACTCCGCCGCGGGAGCAGGAACGACCGTCCGGATCGAGTTCCCCGCGGCCCAGCCGGCCGCTTCGGTCTCGCCCCCTCCAGCCCCCGAGCCTCGGCCCACATCGGCCCGCTTGCTGCTGATGGACGACGAGCCGGCGCTTCGGAACACGGCCGGCGCACTCCTCCAGCACCTGGGCTATGCGGTGGAGATGGCAGAGCACGGCGAGCGGGCCATTGGCATGTATCGGGAGGCGCAACGGCACGGCCACCCCTTCGACGTGGTGATTCTGGACTTGACAGTGCGGGGCGGGATGGGAGGCGTGGAGACCCTCCGGGCCCTGCGGCAGCTTTCCCCTGCGGTCAAGGCGATCGCCTCCAGCGGTTACGCCGACGATCCGGTGCTCTTGGATCCGGTCCGGCATGGATTCTGCGGCGCTCTGGCCAAGCCCTACCGATTGACCGAGCTGCAAATGAGCCTCGCCAAGGTCCTGGAACCCTGACCCACCCGCGGCAGCGGACCGGCCTCGCGAGCGGCTGTCGGTTATGCGGAGGATCAATGGCAGACGTGATCCGCTTCCTTCTGCAGAATTTCACGGTGACGCTGCTGGTGCTTGGGCTCGTCGCATCGACGGCCTCGCTACTGCGAATGCCCCGCCCGTTGACGTCCCGCATGATCGTTTCTGAATCCATTCGGCAGCAGTTGGCTCCTATACGGTAGGGCAACGGTGACTCGCGCAGTGCCTGTTGCACCGCTGGCGAGGCCGCATTGGCACGATCGAGGGACGGTCAACCGTCCGGAAACGAGGAGGGTAGCATGAAGAGGATACTGGGATGGGCGCTGGGGTTGGGATTGCTCCTGGCGGCCATCGTCCCGGCTCACGCGCAGGTCGCGATCCGGGCCTACGGCCCGGGCGGGCCGCTCCCCGCCATGCGCGAGGCGGCCGAGGTGTTCAGCAAGGCGAACGGGGTGACCGTGGAGGTGACGGCGGGGCCCACCCCGCAATGGCTGGAGAAGGCCAAGGCCGACGCGGACGTCATCTTCAGCGGCGCCGAGTACATGATGACGGATTTCATCAAGGCGATGGAGGGGCGGATCGACGAGGCCACGGTGGCCTCGCTCTATCTCCGCCCCGCGGCGATCCTCGTGCGCCCCGGCAACCCGAAAGGCATCAAAGGCTTCGAAGACCTGCTGCTGCCCGGTATGAAGATCCTCGTGGTACAGGGAGCCGGGCAGGCCGGCCTCTGGGAGGACGTGGCAGGGCGGAAGGGGAATATTCAAACGGTTCGAACCTTCCGGAAGAACATCGCGGTCTTCGCGGCGAATAGCGCCGAGGCAAAGAAAGCCTGGATCGAGAAGCTGGACCTCGACGCCTGGCTGATCTGGAACATCTGGCAAGTCGCCAACAAGGACCTGGCCGACCTCGTCCCGATCAAGGAGGAGTATCAGATTTACCGGGATGCGGGAATTGCGCTGACCCAGCAAGGGAAGGCGAAGGAGGCCGCGCGGAAGTTCGTGGAGTTCGTCCAGAGTCCGGAGGGCGCGAAGGTCTTTGCCAAGTGGGGCTGGATGGCCCAGTAGCCACGGATTCTCTGCAGAAACACAAGCTCGCCTCTGTGCACGAACGGCCCGGCGAATGCGTCTCGCCGGGCCGTTCCGTATTCTATCCGGAATTGCAGGTCGCTGCGTGGGCGGATAGGGAGGTGGGTGTGGGTTACGCGCTCGGATTCGGGAGGATCCCGTAGTCGCGGACCTTCTTGTTGAGGGTCTTGATGTCGATACCGAGCAGGCGGGCCGCTTGCATTTTTTTCCCGCCGGTCTGCCGAAGGACGGATGCAATGTGGAGTCTCTCCATCTCCGCAAGCGAGACCGACCCTGATGCGGCGACCGGCGCGGCCGGGTGGGGCGCCCGGATGGTGAGCGGGAGCTGTTCGATCCCGATGACCTCTCCCGGGGTCAGGATGACCATCCGCTCCACGATGTTCGCCAGTTCGCGGACGTTCCCGGGCCAGGCGTATTCCATCAGCGCCTGCACGACCTCCGGCGAGATCGCCTTCCGCGCCCCGTGACTGGCCTGGAACCGGGCCAGGAAGTGCTCGACCAGCAGCGGGATGTCGTCCCGCCGCTCCCGGAGCGGGGGAATGGCGAGGTCCACGACGTTCAGACGGTAATAGAGGTCCTCCCGGAACCGGCCCGCCTCGACCTCCTTCAGCATGGGCTTGTTGGTGGCGGCCACGATCCGCACGTCCGCGCGGTGCAGCCGCGTCCCACCCACCCGCCGGAACTCGCGCGAGTCCAGCACCTGGAGAAGCTTGGCCTGCATGGCGGGGCTCATCTCGGCGACTTCGTCTAGGAAGAGCGTCCCGCGGTCGGCCACCTCGAACAGCCCCTGCTTCAGCGTGGCGGCCCCGGTGAAGGCCCCCTTCTCGTGCCCGAACAGCTCGCTCTCCAGAAGCTGATCCTGGAAGCCGCTGCAGTTGATGGTGAGGAAGGGGCCCCGGGCGCGCGGGCTCTGCTGGTGAATGGTCTGCGCCACCAGGCCTTTGCCGGTGCCGCTTTCCCCCTCGATCAGGATGTTGGCGCCGCTCGCCGCGATCCGCTCCACGGTGCGCAGCACGGCCCGCATCGGCGGGCTCTGCCCCAGGACCAGCGGGAGGCTCGTCCCCTGCGTCACCATGCGGCGCAGCGCCGCGTTCTCCCGCGTCAGGCGCCGCCGCTCCGCCGCGCGGCGCAGGACGACCTCGACCTCGGCCAGCTTGAACGGCTTGGTGAGATAGTCGTAGGCGCCGAGCTTCATGGCCTCGATGGCGGTCGTCACGTCGGGATGGCCGGTGAGCACCACGACCTCGGCCCCGGCGCCGGACTCCCGGATCCGCCGCAGGGCCTCCATGCCCCCCATGCCGGGCATCTTAAGATCCAGCAGGACGACGTCGAACTCCTCGTCCCGCAACCGCTCCAGCGCGTCCTCGCCGCTCTCCGCCTGCGTGACGACGCAGCCCGCCCGGGGGAGCTCTTTCTCCATGAGGAAGCGGATCGGCCGCTCGTCGTCCGCGACGAGCACTCGGATGGGCAAGGCCTGTTCTTGGTCTCGACTCATGTCGGCCATTTCGCGTTCCTGCGTCTTGTTTTTCCCATCTCGCCAATCCACATCTTCACCGCTTCACCAATTCACCGCTTCACCAATTCACTGTTCCCTGATTCCCCCAAGGGCAACCGCACCGTCACAGAGAAGCCCTTCCCCGCCCCCGCGCTCTCGACCCGGATCGTCCCGCCGTGCTGCTCCACGATGCTCTGGGAGATGGCCAGCCCCAGGCCCGTCCCTTTCCCCACTTCTTTCGTGGTGAAGAAGGGGTCGAAAATCTTGCCTATGTGCTCCGGCGCGATGCCGATCCCGGTATCCGAGACGATCGCTTCCACCCAACCCGACGGATGGGGGGCAGGGGAGATCGGGGGCAGGGGAGATCGGGAGCGGCGGATCTGGACGTGGACCTCACCGCCTCCCTCGACGGCGTCCAGGGCGTTGGTGAGGAGGTTGAGGAACACCTGCTGGAGCATCTGGGCGTCGCCCAGGACCTCGAAGCGCTCGGACGCCGACTCCACCAGGATCTGGCGGTTGTCCAGGCTGGCCTGCCGCTCCACGAACGAGACCGCGTCCCGCACCGCCTGGCAGAGGTCCACGGGGCCGAAGCTCGGCTCCCGCTGCCGGGCGAAATCCAGCAGCCGCCGCACGATTCCAGCCGCCCGCCCCACCTCGGTCTGGATCATCGTGAGATATTCGTGGCAGTCCCCGAAGCGCGATTCCCCCACGCACTCGCCGCAGGTGACGTGGCGCTCCAGCGCCTCGGCGAATCCGGCCACAGCGGAGAGCGGGTTGTTCAGCTCGTGGGCCACCCCGGCCGCCATGCGGCCGAGGGAGGCCAGCTTCTCCTGCCGCACCAGCAGATCTTGCGACTGCTTCAGCTCCTCGTAGGAGCGGCGCAGCTCTTCGTACAGGTTGGCGTTCTCGATGGCGATGGCCGCCTGCGCGGCCAGGGTCACCGCGAGCTGCTCGTCCTCCTTGCTGAACTCCTCCGCATCGCGCTTCTCGGTCACATAGAGGTTCCCGAAGAGCCGCCCCTTCGAGATGATAGGCACCCCCAGGAAAGAGCGCATGGGCGGGTGTCCCGGCGGGAAGCCGATCGCCCGGGGATCTTGGCCAAGGTCCTTCAGACGGACCGGCCGCCGCTCGCGCGCCACCAGGCCGATGACCCCCAGCCCCGTGGGGAGACTGCCGATCCGCCCGCGCTCCGCCTCGTCCAGGCCGGTCGTGACGAACCGATCGAGTCGCCCCGCGGCATCCTGCGTCCCCAGCGCCCCGTAGCGCGCCTGCAGCAGCCGACAGGCCACCTCCACGATTTGCTGCAGGACCGCATCCAGCGACCGTTCGGCCGCCAGCACCATCCCGGCCTCCACGAGGGCGCCGAGCTGCTCGCGCCCCTTGCCCACGGCCCGCTCCCGCTCCTGCAGGAAGGCCATGGTCACGATGGTGAGCATGCGGTTGATGACCGGCTCGTAGACGTCCAGCGTGCACACCTTGGCCGTCTCGCGCGCCCGACACCCCTTGCAGATGAGCCGGGCGCAGACGTCCCGGAGGACCAGGAGCCGGCCGATGACCTGCTTGGCCCCGATCCCGCGGAACACGTCCCGCTCGGCCATCTCCTGGGCGTAGGCCTGGGCGCTGTGGTACCGGCCGGTCTCCAGGCACTCGATCAGTGCGTCGTAGATCCGGGCGGACTCGGCGTCGGCCTCCTCCGGCGTGAGCAGCCTTGCGAGGCCGCGCCGGGCCATCTCGGACACCCAGGCGTGCCGGATCTCATCCCGGCCGGACTTGAGGTGCTCGACCAGGCTCTTGAGCAGCTCGTCGCGGCCGGCCGCCGGCCGATCCGCGGACCCGGCTTCCAGCTTGCCCTTGACTGTTCGCGATCGTGGCATTCTTTAGATGGTGGATTGGTTGATTGGTAAATTGGTGAATCAGTTTCCCAGATGCGTCACCAGAAACTCGCGCACGCGGCGGACGCTGTCCTCGGCGGCGGCAGGGTCGTACTGGGTCGTGGCCCCGCGGCCGCCCAGCGCCTCCGCGATCCGGTGCGGGTTCGGCCCCAGCAGGGGATTGTCGAAGCCGTGACGGGCGCCGGGGTATGTGACCTGCGTGACGTCCAGCCCCGCCTGTCGCTCCCGTTCGACCAACGCCTGACAGGGCCCGGCGGCCGTCCAGTCATCGGCCCCGCCCAAGAGAAGCTGGATCGGCGTCCGGGTCTGCCACCCTCGGACGTGCCGGCAGCCCGGATAGTACGCGATCGCCGCGCGAAAACCCTCCGACGGATCCGCCGGAGCGGCTGTGAGAGTGGACAGGGTCGCGCCTCCGCCGTGCGACCAGCCCATCAGGCCAATCCGTCGAGGATCCACCTCGGGAAGTGTCCGCAAGAAGGCCAGCGCCGCCAGTGCGTCCGGCGCTCGGGCGGCCATGTCGAGCTTCCCGCCGCCGCAGACCTGCTTGAAGCCGCGCGCCGCGAAACTGTTGACCCGCAACGCCAGGTAGCCCCAGCCGCGCAGCCGCTCCGCCCACATCTGGTCGCGCCTGCCCAGACCGCCGCAGCCGTGCAGCATGATCACGGCGGGAAAGGGCCCGGATCCGTCGGGCCGCACGATCAGATCGGACTTCCGGATCTCCGTCTGCAGCTCGTCCCCGCCCGCCCACGCCCCGGTCGCGGCGCACCCGGAGGTCGCCAGCACGAGACAACAGAGAACCAAGAAAACGCGCACCCCCAGCCTCCAGGCCGCCAAGAAGTCAGGTCACGCTCTCTGCTGGATACCATGACGGAAAATGCAGAACAAGGGGATTCTAACCTTTGCCGATGCCGCCTAGGCGCTGACGAATGGGAGGACCGTCACCTCTGCGTCAAGGCGCCGGCCATCGATATCCACCTGGACCTTCGTGCCAGAATCCCAGCACTCGCGCCGCAACACGCCGAGGGCAATCACCCTGCCCATGGCGAGCGAGCGGACGGCGCTGGTCACGACGCCGACCTTCCGGTCACCCGAAATAATCGTGGCCCCGCGCGTCGGGACTGTCTCCCCCGTCACGAAGAGCCCGCAGAGCCGCTTGTTCAGATGCCCCTGGTGCTCGGCGCGGGTCACGACCTCCTGGCCGATGTAGCAGCCCTTGGTGAAGCTCACATGGTCTCGCGCGAGCGACTCGAGCAGGAGGCTCTGCTCGTCGAAGTCCACGCCGAACCAGGGCCGTCCCGCCTCGACGCGGAGCCATTCCAGGGCCGTCGTTCCGACGGGACGAATCCCCGCGGCTCGGCCCGAGTCGAGGAGCGCCCGCCATGTCTGCCCCGCCGCCTCCGCCGGGGCCACTACTTCGAAGCCCGGAAGGCTGAGCCACGTGCTGGCAATGACCCGGACCGGGACACCCCCGATCCGCGCCTCTCTGTGATGCCAGGCCGGCAGATCGGCCACCTCCGACCCCGCCGTCTCCGCGAGGAGGCGCGCCGCCTCGGGCCCCGCCACCATCAGGCGCGCATACCGATCGCTCACGTCCGCCACCGCCACATCGTCGGCGATGATGTGGCGCTCGAATGCGGCCTGCACCGCCGGAGCCCGATCCCGGTTGAGATCGATCCACACCGAAGCCTCCAGGCCGTACACCGCCAGGTCCGACAGGATGTGTCCCTTGGCCGTCAGGGCCGCCGCCAGGACCCCTTCCCCCGCCCGGAGCGTCTTCGCGTCGTTCGTGATCTGGCCGTTCAGCCAGCGCAGTCGCTCTCCGCCGCGAAGTTCGAGGAGGCCGCGAAAGGAGAGATCGATCAGGCCGACGCCGCCCCGGACCGCCCGGTACTCGCGGACGGGGTCGCCGTAGTCCGTCGGCAGCCGCACGCCGAGATACTCGGCCGTCGTCGCCCCCGCTCCTTTCTCTTGCATCCCAAATGGACTCGTCGTCTCCATGAGAAGCCTTCATTCGCCAGTGGTCAGTAGGCAGTGGTCGGTGGTCAGTGGTCAGTGGTCAGTCGGGTGTCCCCATCTCCCTGTGGACTCCATGCTAACAGGCTGCTCAAAAGGGCCCAGATGCAAGGCGGCGCGCGTAAGGCCGAGTGAGGCGTACTGGGGTACGCCGCAACGAGTGCCTAAGCAAGCCAACGCAGCAGATGGGCCTTTTTCAGCAGCCTGCTACGACATCACCTGGCCGCCGCAGATATTGATCGCCTGTCCCGTCATCCCTGCCGCGGCGTCCGAGGCCAGATAGACGACCAGGTCGGCAATCTCCTTCGGCTCCAGGATCCGCTGGATCGGCACCGCGGCCAGGGCTTGCCGGCGGAACTCCTCCGGGCTGATCCCCATCGTCTCTGCCGTCTCCCGCATCCCGAGGGCGGCCATGTCCGTCTCGACCCAGCCCGGGCAGACGGCATTCACCGTGATCCCACGGCCGGCCACCTCCAGCGCCAGGGCCCGGGTGAAACCGATGATCCCATGCTTGGCCGTGCAGTAGGCCGTGTAGGCCGGAACCCCGAACTTCCCCAGGATGGAAGAGAGGTTGATAACGCGGCCGCCGGAGACCAAGCCGTCTGTTTGGGTGTGGCTCGGCATGCTGCGCAGCACTTCGCGCGTAGCGTAGTAAGTCCCGAGCAGCGCGGAGTCCAGCACGGCTCGCCAGCGGTCGTCGTCCTCCGACTCGATCGGGATGCGGGCATTGATCCCGGCGTTGTTGACCAGAATCTGGATCGGGCCCCAGCGGGCCACGACGGTCTGTACGAGATTGCGGACGTCGGCCTTGTCCGTCACGTCCGCCCGGAACCCCAAGACACGCCCGCCGCCGGGGGAGATCTCGTCGGCGGCCTTCCGGACCGCCTCGGCGTTCCGCGCACAGAGCGCCACCTTGGCTCCCTCATGGGCCAGCGCCTGGGCGATGGCCTTGCCGATCCCCCGACTGGCCCCCGTGACCAGCGCCACCCGATCCTGCAGGATGCCCATGTTGCCTCCTTCACTCGGGTTATTCGCGGACAATAGCGCGAGTCCTCCTCATCCAATGACCAATCCCCAATGACCAATGGTGGTACGCGCGCACGGCGCGCTGGCAAGATCAGGAGGTGACCCGCGTCCGCCCTTGGTCATTCTCCAATTGGAAATTGGTCATTCCGCCGCTCACCACGGGATCTCCGAGTGGCCCGCGCGATGATTCGCGAGCCGCGCCAGGACGAAGAGGAGATCGGACAGCCGGTTGAGGTAGGCCAGGAACACGGACAAGACCGGCTCCTGCTCCGCCAGGGCCACCAGTCGGCGCTCCGCCCGTCGGCACACCGTCCGGGCGAAATGGAGTCGCGCGCCTGCCTCGCACCCCCCCTGAAGGATGAAGCTGTTCAAGGGAGGCAGGGTCGCCTCGGCCTGGTCGATGGCTCGCTCCAGCGCGGTCACTTTGGCCTGCGGAAAGGCCATCTTCTCGGGGAGCGACGTCTCGCCCCCCCGTGGGTCCGCGACTTGCGCCCCGAGGGCAAAGAGGTCCCGCTGGATCTGGACGAGGAGGTCCGCCGTCTCGGCATCCGCGAGGGCGGCGCGGGTGAGGCCAAGGCAGGCGCTCAGCTCGTCGATGGCGCCGTAGGCTTCCACCCTGAGGAGGCTCTTCCGGACGCGCTGCCCGCCCGGCAGGCTCGTCTCGCCCTGATCCCCGGTCCGCGTGTAGATTCTCACCGACGACCTCCCGCCCCCGCGAAGACCAGCGGGCTGCTGGAATATCCACTTTCGCCCAGGCTGCTCAAAAAGGTCCAGATGCAAGGCGGCGCGCGTAAGGCCGAGTGAGGCGTACTGGGGTACGCCGCAACGAGTGCCTAAGCAAGCCAACGCAGCAGATGGGCCTTTTTCAGCAGCCTGTTAGTTCAGCGCCACCACCCGCTGGCGGAGGCTGCGCAGGTGCTCGCGGATCACCCCGCTGTCTTCCGCCTCGGGAACCAGCCGCAGGTACCGTTCCAGATCGGCGCTCGCGTCGGCATAGCGCTTGAGCTGGCACGAGAGCAGCCCGCGGTCCCGGATCTCGCTCGCCGTCTGCGGCTGCAGGATCACCAGGCGCTCCACGATGGACAGCGCCTTGGCGTATTCCTGATTGTTGAAGTAGATCATCTTCAGGTTGGTGAGCATCCGGGCCAGGATCTGCCGGGTGCCGACGGTGGCGAGCATTCCCCGCTCGAAGCAGAGCTTCCCGCCGTAGATTCGATCCAGGATGCGCTGATAGTCCGGATTCGAGAGGATCCTGCCGCCGCCGAACGGATCGACCACGATCTCCTCGTCCCGCCCCTCGTATTTGACCAGGAAATGGCCGGGCATGCCGACCCCGTGCAGGGGGAACCCGATGCGCCGCGCGGCCTCCAGGTAGACCGCGGAGAGCGTGATGGGAATCCCGATGCGCCGGTCCAGCACCTCGTTCAGGAAGCTGTTCTTGGGATCGTAGTAGTTCTCCGGGTTTCCGCGGAATCCCAGCCGCTGGAACAGATGCTCGTTCAGGGCGGCGATCAGCCGATGGGGGTCCAGGCTCCCATCCGCCAGCCGCTGCACTTCCTCGCCCATGGCATCCAACCGCGCGAGATAGACCGCCACGTCCAGATCCGGGTACTCCTCCTTGGCGATGAGCAGCGCGGCCTGCGCAAGGTCGATGGCAACCTCCGGCCCCTGGACCAGTTGCGCGAAGGCCAGACGACAGGGCGGTGGCATGTCTTCCGCGTGTTTGGACATGGGTGATTATCTGTCTTTCAGGACGACTGGACGCTTTGACCCTTGCCGTCCGGCGCCGGCTCTGACATCCTTACAGAAGCCATGAGGATGCCCATGGTTGGGACGATGCTCTGGCGTGTCCCCCTGCTCGCGAGCGTCTCGCTGGCAGGGATCCTGGGGGCGATCATGATCCTAGGGTTGGAGAAGTTCGCGCTCTACTTTCCCGAGCGCCAGCTCGATGCGACGCCGCAGTCCGTGGGGCTCGTCTACGAGGACGTGTGGTTTGCGGCCGCGGATGGCGTCAAGCTCCACGGCTGGCTGGTGCCCGCGCCCGGGGCGCGCTTCACCGTCGTGTGGTTTCACGGCAATGCTGGCAACATCAGCCATCGCGTGAGCAACATCGGCTACCTGCATCGCCTGCTCCGGACAAACGTCTTCATCTTCGACTACCGCGGTTACGGGCAGAGCCAGGGCGGCCGCTTCAGCCTGTCGGAGGAGGCCACCTACCGGGATGCCGAGGGGGCCGTGGCCTACCTGCGCTCCCGGCGGGACCTGGCGGGCACCCGCTTCGTCTACTTCGGCCGCTCGCTGGGAGCCGCCGTCGCCGTCGAACTGACGCGCCACGACCCGCCGGCCGGGCTGATCTTGGAGACGACGTTCAGCACGCTCAAGGACGTCGCCCGGGTGCACTATCCCTTCGTGCCCCTATTCTTCCTGCAGACCAAGTACGAGACGGTGCACAAGCTCCCGGAGATCCGGGTCCCCATCCTCATCCTGCACGGCGATCAGGACGAAGTGGTTCCGCTGGAGCAGGCCGAGCGGCTCTACGCCGCCGCCAACGAGCCCAAGACACTCCACGTCATCCACGGCGCCCGCCACAACGACACCTACGTGGTTGGGGGGACCAAGTACTTCGACGTCTGGGCGCAGTTCCTGCAATCGCTGGATCGGTTGCCCAATGATTTATAACATGCTAAGAGGGGCGTGCAAAGGTCGCCGTCGGAGAACTGACCCACCGCGACCCGCGGCGGGACGGCCCGGACAGGAGAAGCTACGGGACCCAGGCCGAGGCTGGCGGGAGCCGGTATGAAGCTCGAGTTCACCAACAACGCGCAGGCGCGCATGCTCGATCGGGAGATCCGCAAGGCCGACATCCTGGCCGCGATCGAGTCCCCGGAGCAGCTCGCTCCCTGCATGGAGAAGTGCTGGCACGCGCGCAAATCCTTTGGAGCGCGCACCCTGGAGGTCATCTTTACCCGGGACCCCCTCCAGGCGCAGATCATCACCGCCTACTGGCAGGAGTCCAAATGAAGATCAGCTACGATCCAAAAGCGGATGCGCTCTACATCAAGTTCCAGGAGGGCACCGCCAACCGGACCCGCAAGGTGGAAGAGGGGATGCTGGTGGACATGGACGAGAACGGCCGCCTCTATGGCATCGAGATCATCGGCATGAGGGGCCGCATCCCCATCCCCGAGCTGGGCCGGATCATCCTCGACCTGCCGCTCGCCGGCACCGAGCCCGCCCGCGCCTGAGGCGGCCTTCCACGTTGAACGTTCAACGTTAAACGTTCAACGCCCCCGTTCAACGCCGATCCTTCCGGCCGCGCACGACCGCGGCGATGGCGCGGATGTGCTCCGGCGTGCTTCCGCAGCAGGCCCCCACGACCCGCGCGCCGGCATCCAGGATGGCCGGATAGGCGGCCGCCATGGCCTCGGGGGTGAGATCGTAGACGGTCTTGTCTCCCACCATCTTGGGAATCCCCGCGTTCGGATACGCCGCCAGAAACGCCCCGGTGGCCGTGCGCATCTCGGCGAGGCTCGCCGGCACCCGCCCCGGCCCCCCATCCCCGCAGTTGCACCCGACGATGTCGGCGCCCGCCGCCATGAGCTGTTCCGCCGCGTCGGCCGGGCTCGTCCCCCACATCGTCCGATCGACCCCCTTGGCCTGGTTGAACTGGAAGGTCATGCTGCACAACACCGGCAGGCCGGTGGCCTCTTTGACGGCCTTGATGGCGAGCAGCGCCTCGTCCGGGATCATCATCGTCTCGACGGCGAAGAGGTCCACGCCCCCCTCCGCCAGGGCCAGCGCCTGTTCTCGGAAGCTCTCGTAGAACAGCTCCGCCGGGGTGTCGCCCAGGGGCTCGAAGGTGTCGGGCAGGTGGCCGGTCGGGCCAATCGACCCCGCCACGTACCCGCCGGACGGGCAGACGGAGCGCGCCAGGCGGGCCGCCTTCTCGTTCAGTTCGCGGCAGCGCTCTTCGAGCCCGAAGGCCTTGAGCTTCAGCCGCGTCCCGCCGAAGCTGTTCGTCTCCACCAGATCGCTGCCCGCGTCGAAGTAGGCCCGGTGGACCCCCTGGAGGACCTCCGGGCGTGTGTCGTTCCACAACTCCGGACAGGAGCCGGGCGCGAGCCCGGCCTGGAAGAGCATCGTCCCCATGGCCCCGTCGAGGATCAGTACGTCGGATTGCAGTCGCGCCAGAAATTCCTTCCCATGAGATCCCATGCCGGTGTCCCTCCTGTAGATCGTCCGATCCCCGCGTGAGAGTGTTCCGTTCTTGTATCGCAAAGGGCATGGGGGTGACAAGAGGAAATCGGTCCGACCGGACGACGCAAAGATTTGCCTTGCATGTCCCGACAGCAGGTCATAAAAGTGGGGAAATCGGGCCGACCGGACGACGCAAAGATTTGCCTTGCATGTCCCGGCAGCAGGTCATAAAAGTGAGCCTGCCGCTGGGGCGGGCGGCGGAGCGCCGTCGCGCCAGGTTGGATCTCTCAACCGATTCACCCACATCCTTCGGAGGGCTCTCATGGGATTCGTCGTCATCCACACCGATCCGCTCCATTCGGATTTCAGCGCCGAACACGAGGAACTCTCCGCGATCGGGGCCGAGTTTCGCACCGTCCGGTGTCACACCGAGGAAGAAGTGGCCGCCGCCTGCAAGGACGCCGACGGCCTCATCGTCACCTACGCCAAGGTGGGCCGCACGGCCTTGGCGGGCATGCCGCGGCTGCGCATCATCGTGCGGACCGGCGTGGGGTACGACACGCTGGACGTGCCGGCGGCCACAGAGCGCAAGGTCATGGTCGCCAACGTGCCCGACTACTGCATGAGCGAGGTGGCCGACCACACCCTGGCGCTCCTGCTCGCCTGGTGGCGGCGGATCGGAGAGCTGGACCGGCAGGTGCGGACCCAGGGCTGGGGCCTGCCCGTGAAGCCGGTGCTCCGGCTGGAGGGCCGGACCCTGGGGATCCTGGGGTTGGGGCGGATGGGGCAGGCCGTGGCCGTCCGCGCAAAAGGCTTCGGGGTGCGGCTGCTGGGCTATGACCCCTTCGTGTCGAAGGACGGCTTCGCCGCGCTGGGGGTCGAGCCGGCGAGTCTCGAGGAGCTGTTCCGCGCCTCCGACATCCTGACCCTCCACTCGCCGCTCACGGCCGAGACGCGCTGGGTCGTCTGCGAGAAGTCGCTCCGCCTCATGAAGCCCACGGCGGTCGTGGTGAACACCTCCCGCGGGGGGCTGATCAACACCGACGACCTCGCGCGCGCCATCCGCGAGGGGCGGATCGCGGGGGCGGCACTGGACGTGCTCGAGGTCGAGCCGCTGCCCATGGACCACGCGATCCGCAGCCTCCCCCGGGTGCTGCTCACGCCCCACGCCGCCTGGTACTCGGAGGCGTCGGAGCCGGAGCTGCGCCGGCGGGCGGCCCGCATCGTGGTGCAGGCCCTCAAGGGCGAGCGCCCGGCTTCCCTGCTCAATCCGGAGGTGCTGGGGAAGTGAGACCGGTGCAGCGCACTAGGTACAGACGGACACAAATTCGATGACGTATACGTTGGCCGGATAAATCCAGGTCCCCCGGGCCGACCCGAGACGCCGCGCCACACCCATCCCATGGATGGGTACCCGGCTCCCCCGTCCCCGGCACGGAGGTCCGCTCCCCGAGCGGACCGACCCGGGGTAAGGGCGAGCCGGCATCGACGAGGCGCTAGGCGTTCGAGGGGCGGTCCGGGGGACCGGCGATACGTCACCGTAATTGCGGATAGGAGCACTAGCAGGGTGCTGAAAAACTCACTTTTCGGCAGGCTGCTCAAAAGGGCCCAGATGCTAGGCGGCCCGCGAAGGGCCGAGTGAGGCGTACTACAGGTACGCCGCAGCGAGTGTCCGAGCGGGCGGGTACCCAGCCGCAGGCTGGGTGACCGCAGATGGGTCTTTTTCAGCAGCCTGCTAGGATGCTGCCGGGGGGGCCGCCGCTTCATACTCCTCGCGGGAGATGAAGCGTCCCCCCTGGACCTCCTGGGTCTGGATGCGGTAGGCGGCGTCGAAGGTGATCTCGGCCGGCATCAGGCGAAAGCACTTGC
>JAPLLC010000154.1 GCA_026387775.1 Candidatus Methylomirabilota bacterium
GATGAGCACCGGACTCAAACCCGGGGACGAAGTCTCCATCGTGCCCGCCATGGCGGGGGGTTGTTAGGAGCCGTTACGAAATAGCTTGCCCATCTATTGGAATTTCGTTACGGCTCCTTATGCCGTTTCCGGAATTTCTCCGGTCAAGTTATTCCTTGACAACGGCTTAGGCGGATTTTCCCTTCAGGGCGTGGCCACAGGACGGGCAGAAGGCCGCATCCGCCTCCACGCCCTTTCCGCATCCCGCGCACGTCGCGGCGGCGCCGGGGATCTTGCCGCCCGCCTGCTCTTCCTCCTTGCCGTCCACGCTCGACTTGAACCCGCGGATCGCCTGTCCAAGGGCCTTCCCGGCGTCGGGGAGCCTTTTCGGGCCGAAGACCAGCAGCGCGATGACGCAGATGACGATCAATTCGGGGAACCCCAAACCAAACATTTTGACGCTCCTTTCAACGTGTGCCGCAAATCGCGGCCGCATCGTTTCCTCGGCGTGGTGCGCGTGGTCGCCCTCTCTCCGGCGTGAGAGGGTACAGGCGGTATCGTATCCTGTCAACTCGCATGTCTTGACAGATGGGCCGTGGGTCGGTAGCCTTCCGGTGCCTTGCAGGGGCCGAAGGGTTGCGGATGCAGCTTAACCTCGGGAGATTATGCCGTGAACTGTCAGTTCTATCTCGATCTCGCCCGATCCGGGCTGCGGATGCCCATCGGCGCGGATCTCGTCTTGCACGAGAAGTCGGACCCGGAAGCGATTCTGAGGGACGGAGAGGCTCTGGGGAGGGTCGTGGAGGAAACGGCGCGGCGGTACCGGACGCCGCTGGCCTTCGCCCATATGGACCTCAGCCTGGAGAAGACCGTTCTGCTGGAAATCCTGGGGGTTCCGGCCGCCGACATACCCCTGTACCACTTCGGTGGGGACCCGGGACCCGAGGCGGCCGGCCGTGTGAAGGAGGGACTCCGCAAGTCACTGAACCCGGCGCTCCATGCCCACATCGATTCGGTGGGCTATATCGCCCGGAATACCGACCTCGTGCCGATCGGGATGACCATCGGGCCGTTCTCGCTGATGACCAAGCTGCTCAAGGACCCGATCACGCCGATCTACCTGGCGGGGTCAGGGATGACGGCGGAGGACGATCCGGACGTCGCGCTGATGGAACGCGCCCTCGAGTTGAGTCTGCTGATCGTCCTCCATTCGGTGGCGGCGCAGATCCAGGCAGGCGCCAAGGCGATCTTCATGGCCGAGCCGGCAGCCAATGTCGTCTACGTCTCGCCCAGGCAGATCGAGGCGGGCTCTGGTGTGTTTGAGCGGTACCCGATCGCCTCGGACCGCCGGGTGAAGGCGCTGCTGGACCAGCACGGCGTGGATCTGATCTTTCACTGTTGTGGCGAGCTGAACGACTACATGGTGCGTCAGTTCACCACGCTAAAGCCGGTGATCCTCAGCCTGGGAAGCTCCCGGAAGCTGTGGGAGGATGCCCGGATCGTGCCGAAGGACATCGTGCTCTTCGGGAATCTGCCCTCCAAACATTTCTACTCGGACGCCGTAGTCTCGCGGGAGCAGGTGAAACGGCAGGCCTGCGAGTTGCTGCGCTCGATGGCCGAGGTCGGGCATCCGTTCATCCTCGGCAGCGAATGCGACGTCCTCAACGTGCCCGGCAGTACCGCGATCATCAGGGGCAAGGTCGATGCGTTCGTCCGATGTCGGTGTGACGGGCCGCGGTCGGCACAGAAATGACCAGAGAAATGACCAATGACACAATGACCAATGTCCAATGAGTACCTACGCATTGGTCATTGGGAATTGGTCATTGGGCATTCATGGTAGATAGACAACATGCGGATTGGACCGTACCAGCTTGCGAATAATCTGATTCTCGCGACCGGCCGTTCCGGCTGCTGTGCCGGGCCATGGGTGCGGGGATGGCGGTCTCCGAGATGGTGACCAGCAACTCGCTCCTCTACGGGTCGGCCAAGACGATACGGCGGGCCAACCACGACGGGGAGCCGCCCCCCGTCTCGGTCCAGATCGCCGGTGCGGATCCGCGCCTCATGGCGGCCGCGGCCCGGTACAACGTGGAGGAAGGGGCCCAGATCATCGACATCAACATGGGCTGCCCCGCCAAGAAGGTCTGCAACGTGATGGCGGGCTCGGCGCTGCTCCGGGACGAAGCGCTGGTGGCCAGAATCCTCACGGCGGTGGTGCAGGCGGCAGGGGTGCCCGTCACCTTGAAGATCCGGACCGGCTGGGACAAAGGACACCGGAACGCCCTCCAGGTCGCCCGCATCGCCGAGGACGCCGGCGTCCAGGCGCTCGCGGTCCACGGCCGGACGCGGGCCTGCATGTTCGGCGGTGAGGCCGAATACGACACGATCGCCGCCGTGAAGGCCGCGGTTCGCATCCCCGTGATCGCCAACGGGGATATCGACGGCCCGGAGAAGGCCCGGGCGGTCCTCGACGCCACGGGGGCGGACGGCATCATGATCGGCCGCGCGGCGCTGGGCCGCCCCTGGATCTTCCGCGAGATCCTCCACTTCCTCGCCACGGGACGGCACCTCCCGCCGCCCGAGGTGGGCGAGATCCGTCGCATCCTGCTCGCCCACCTCGACGAGCTGTACCGGTTCTACGGAGAGAACGTGGGTGTCCGGATCGCCCGCAAGCACGTCGGCTGGTACACCAAGGGCCTGGCCGATTCCGCCGCGTTCCGCCACCGCGTCTTCCAGATCCCGACCGCATCCGAGCAGCGCTCCACCGTGGACGCCTTTCTCGCTCGCTGCGAGGCGTCCTCACCCCCGCGTCCGCACCCCGCCAACCTAGCCGCCTGAGATCTCGCCCGCCTGACTCCTTCCAGTTGTAGAGGAGTAAGCCGTGGATATCGAATATTGACAAGAGCGCGCATTTGAATATGATGGCGCAGCATGGGAGGTCAATTCCGATGGGGGCGCGGTCTGGCGCCTGTTGCTTCTC
>JAPLLC010000026.1 GCA_026387775.1 Candidatus Methylomirabilota bacterium
CCGTATACCAGTCGGCCCGCATCTCGGGCTTGGCCTTCACCCCGGGATCACCCCAGGGCGAGATGCGTCCCACGCCGACACCGCTCAGCAGCTCGCGCACGCACATCTTCTTGGTGGTGGCCCACTGGATCAGGAGATAGGCCGCCTCCTTGTTCCTGCTCTGCGAGCTGACGGCCATGGCGTTGGTATAGGTGGGGGCGAAATGCGCGACCGGACCGGCCGGGAGCACCGTGTATCCCACCTTGCCCGCGATCTTCGACTTCTCCTTGTCTTCGAACTGGCCGGCAAAGTTCACGCCATCGTAGTAGATCCCTACCTGCCCCTGCATGAAGGCGCTGCTGCACTCGTACCAGTTGAAGTTGATTACGCCGGGGGGCGCGTAGCGCTTGAGCATGCCCGCATACCATTCCAGGCTCTTCACCCACGCCGGGGAGTTGATTGCCGACTTGCCGTCCTTGGTGAGGTACTCGCCACCCGTGGCGTAGATCACGTAGGCCCACGGGGTGGCATTGGCGTTCTTCATGCCCCGGGACACGAAGCCGTACATGCGCGGAGGATCGTGGAGCTTCTTGGCGGCGTCCTCCAGTTCGGCCATCGTCCGGGGGACCTTGATGCCCTTCTCCTGGAAGAGGTCCTTCCGGTAGAACATGGTGAAGACGTCCACGAAGGTGGGAATCGCGCTGATCGTCTTGTCCGGCTGGGTGACGTCGCTGCGTGCGCCTGTGGTGAAATCGTTCCAGTCGTAGTCCGGGGAGGTCAGGCTCTTGTCCTCCAGGAACGCGTTCAGGGGCTGGAACCAGCCCGACTTCCAGAAGCGCCGCTTCTCCACGTGCATGCTGGCATGCCAGGCGTCCACGCCGCCGGAACCGGCGGTCATCTCGACGGTCAGCTTCTGGCGCCCCTGGACCTCGGGCAGGACCTCGTAGTTGACCTTGATCCCCGTGAGATCCGTGAACTCGGGGAAGTACTTCACCATCTCGTCGATCCAGGGGTGCTTGTAGAAGATACAGTACAGCTCCTTCCCTTTGAACCGCTGCCAGTTGAAGGTCTGGCCGTGGCCGGGCGTGACGATGAACGGGCCCACGGCGGCTCCGGCGGCGACCGTCGCCCCCAGGCGAAGCAGGTCCCGGCGCGTCATCCCTCGCGAAACGACAGTCTGCCCCTTCTGTTTCTTCATGGGACCCTCCTCAACACGTTGGTGAAATTGGAGCCGTCCTTGCAACTCCTCGCTGTGACGGGATTCGACTACTTCTCGGTCTTGTCCAGGATCTCCTGGAACTCCTTCTGGGCCTCGTTCAGAACATCGGCGGACTTGGCCCCTTCGATCGCCTTCTGGATGGCCACGCCGATGGTGTCGCGGTATTCGGTGACGCCCACGATCTCGGGCAGGCCCAGCCGACCGACCTTCAGGCTGTCCTGGTAGGCCCCATACCAGTCGGCCGGCATGCTCGGTTTTGCCTTCACTTCCTTGTCATTCCAGACGGACATCCGCGCGCTTCCCACGCCGGCGACCAATTCCTTGACGGCCCGCTCCTTCATGGTCGCCCACTGCGCGAAGAAGTAGCCCGGCCCGGGATTCTTGACCTGTGAGCTGACCGCCACCGCATTCCCGAAGATCGGGGAGTAGTGGCCGCCGGGTCCCGCAGGCAGAACCACGTAACCGACCTTGCCGGCAATCTTGGACTTCTCCTTGTCCTCGAACTGGCTGGCAAAGTTCACACCGTCAAAGTAGATGGCCACCTGGCCCTGCATGAAGGAGCTGCTGCACTCGGACCAGTTGAAGTTCACCACGCCGGGAGGCGCGAAGCGCTTGAGCATGCCGGCATAGTAGTCCATGGCCTTGACCGCCTCGGATGTGTTGAGGGAGGCTTTGCCGTCCTTTGTCTGGAAGTTTCCCCCCATGCTGAAGAGCACCCAGTCCCAGGCGGGGGCGTTGGCGTTCTTGAGCCCCCGGGCCACGAAGCCGTACATGCCCGGCGGATTGTGGAACTTCTGGGCGAACTCCTCCATCTCCGCCAGCGTCTTGGGCGCCTTCAATCCCTTCTGCGCGAACAGATCCTTCCGATAGAACAGGATCCAGGGATCGATGAAGGCCGGGAGGGCCGAGATGCTGCCGTCCGACTGGGTCACGATGGACTTGGCGCCGGCTGCCATGTCGTTCCAGTCGTAATCCGGCGCCGTCATCGTGGGATCCTTCAGGAGCTTGTTGAGGTCGGCGAACCAGCCCGACTTCCAGAAGCGGCGCTTCTCCACGTGCATGCTGGCGTACCAGGCATCGATGCCGCCCGAGCCGGCGGTGAACTCCACCGTCAACTTCTGCCGCGCCTGCAGCTCGGGCAGATCCGAAAACTCGACCTTGATCCCGGTCAGCTTCTCGAACTCCGGCAGCAGACTCTCCATGGTGTTCGCCCAGGGGTTCTTGGTGAACATCATGAAGATCTTGCTTCCCTTGAATCGCTGCCAACTGAATGCCTCTCCTGCCCGGGCCACGCGCATCACGAACGGCCCGACCGCCGCCCCGGCGGCCACGCCGGCCCCCAGCCGGAGAACGTCCCGGCGGGTCATCCCCTGCACTCCAGTCTTGTTGATCTTGTAGACTTTCATTGTCCGACCTCCTATCGGCTGCAAACACAGCAGTTTTGGGTCTGACGTTCGTTTCACCTTATCGAAATCCATGCGGCCCTGTCAATCAGCATTTCCGCAAGCCACTTCTTGGCGGACAAGTTACGCCGCTGGGGCCATCCCTGCGTCTTGCCCAATTCCCTGACTCTCTTCCTGTTAGATGGCCCCCGCGTTCTTCAGGGCCTCGCGGATGAGCGGTTTGCGCTCCGAGGCCGTGGGCGGCATGGGGGGCCGGGGGAGCCCGGCGGGCCGGCCCATCAGCTCCATGCAGTACTTGACGTTGGCCGGCAGGTTGTCAGTGAAGATGGCGTTCCAGATCGGGAGGAGCTTCTCGTGCAAGGCGAGAGCCTGCTTGTGGTCGCCTGCCTGCATGGCATCCCAGAGCCGCATGTAGAGGCAGGGGACGGCGCTGAGCATGGCGGCGATGGCTCCGTGCGCCCCCAAGACGAAGGAGGGATACATCAGCGCATCCACCGCGCTCATGATCCGGCCGCGGTTGCCGAGCAGGATCAGCAGGTCCGCCAGCATCTTCATATCCCCGGCGCTCTGTTTGACGCCAATGACCCCCTCCACGTTGTCGATAATTCGGGTGAGGAGCTGCGGTGACAGATAGCACCAGGGCACGACGTTGTAGATCATGACGGGCAGGCCGGTGCTTTTCGTCAGCGCCTCGAAGTGCCTGAGCATGGCGTCGTCGTCCGGTCGGAAGAGATAATGGGGCGGCGTGACCTGGAGAGCCGCCACTCCCAGATCCTTCACGGCGTTCCCACGCTCGATGGCGGATGCGGTGCTATCGGTGATGATCCCCGTGATGACGGGGAACCGCCCTTTCACCTCCTTGATCACGATCTCGGTGATCCGGCGGGTCTCCGCCGTGGTCAGGGTGTGTCCCTCGCCGGTGCTTCCGCAGACCGCGAGGCCGTGCACCTTGGCGACGTCGACCATGTAGCGGGTGTCGGCCCGGAGGAAGGTCTCGTCGATGGTCCCATCCTCGCGAAAGGGTGTGGTCATGGGGGGAACGATGCCGTAGATGTGTTCGTACACGGGGATTCCTTTCTCCGGCAGGGCCGGGAATCGGCCTTCCCGCCCGCTTACCGCGGCAGGTGTGGCCGGACAGATGAAATCACTGGCCGCGGTATCCGAGCCGCGACGAGAGCTTGGCCGCCACCCCGCGCACGCACACGGCAAGATCCGGGATCCGCCCCTTCGGGATGCGGGTGGCCGGGCCGGACAGGCTCAGCGAGGCGATGACCGTACCCGAATGGTTGCGGATCGGGGCCGCCACGCAGCGGACGTCGGGCTGATGCTCCGCGTCGTCCACGGCGTAGTCGAGGGTTCGGATCTGGGCGAGCTCCTTGCGAAGCCGGGCGGCATCGGTGATCGTCTGCGGCGTGTATGCTTTGAGGCCCAACCGGCAGACGCGCGTTACCACCTCATCCGGCTGAAAGGCCAGCAGCGCCTTGCCGATCCCGGTGCAGTAGGCCGGCGCCCCCTTGCCGATGGTGACGTTCGAGGCCAGGCCATGGGGGGAGTCCATCTTTTCGATGGACACCACCTGGGTGCCGTCGAACACCCCCAGATGGGCCGTTTCACCGGTCTCGCGCACCAGCGCCTCGATGAATGGCAGCGCCTCGCGGTGGACCTCCATGTTAGCGAGGACCATGCTGCCCAGTTCCAAGAGCTTGAGGCCCAGGCGATACGGATCCCGGTCGCTCTGCTGTTCCAAGAGACCCACATCGCGCAGCGTGGCCAGGATGCGATGCGTCGTGCTGAGGGGAAGCCCGACCTGGTGGGCGATATCGGTCAGGGAGAGCCGCGGGGTCTGGAGCGAGAAACACTCCAGCACCCGAATGGCCTTGCGAAGAGACTTGAGGGCGTCGGTCCTCTCCTCGGCGCGAGGGGGCCGTATGGCCCGGGTGCGAACGGCGGGAGCCCGCGAGGACTTCACGATCACTCTCCTTTTCCACACTATGGAATGCATTTCTAAAATGTAGAATACTCCACCCGCCCGCGACGCATGTCAAGGGGATTTCTGCCCGGTGCCGGCAGACGCCCGAAGCGGACACGAAGGCCGCCTCTCGCGCGGAGCCGGGAATCTTTACTTGACAAGCGTGAGCGACGATGATTCTGTATAGTAGAATCGACTTCCGCAATGCGGAAGTCGCATCGTCAGCCTTTGGCGATCCACAACCCATATCGAGTCCAAGGAGGAACGGACCATGGCGAAGAAGCGAACAGAATTGACGCGGCGTGAGTTCCTGGTGGGCACGACGATGGCCACAGGCGGGCTGGCACTGGCGAGCCTCGTGTCGGTCCCCGTCCAGGCCGCCCAGGCGGAGCCAAAGCTCGGGGCCCAGTTCATCGGGAAGCTGGAAGGACCCGAGATCATCCGCGAGACGGCGAAGTTTCCCAAGAAGTTCGCCGAGGCGCCCATGCTGACCGAGCTGGTCAAGGCCGGCAAGCTGCCCCCGGTGGAGCAGCGGCTGCCCGACACCTCCGAGCTGATGGTCGTCAAGCCGCTCAAGGAAATCGGCAAGTACGGCGGCCGCTGGCGCCGCGGGTTCACCGGGCCCGCCGACAGCGAGAACGGCAACCGGATCGTCTCCACGGACAAGCTCCTGATGTGGGATTACACCGGCAACAAGGTGGCCCCCTGTCTGGTGAAGGACTGGCGACTCAGCGACGACGGGAAGGTCATGACCCTGTTCCTGCGCAAGGGGCTCAGGTGGTCCGACGGGCAGCCGTTCACCGCGGACGACTTCCTATTCTGGTATACCGACATCTACCAGAACAAGGAGCTGGTGCCGACCCCGGTGCAGGAGTTCACGGTCAACGGCAAGCCCGGGCGCATGGCCAAGCGGGACGACTACACCGTGACCTTCGAGTTCCCGGAGCCGTACTTCCTCTTCGTCGACATCCTGGCCGGCGATACCATCCTCGGCGGGGGGCAGGCCACCCAGAACTCCCGGGCGGCCTTCATGGGCTCGTACGCCCCGGCCCACTATCTCAAGCAGTTCCTGCCCAAGTATTCGTCGGCGGACGAGGCGACCCGCAAGGCCAAGGCCGCCGGCTTCGACAGTTGGGTGAGCTACTTCCGGTTCGTCACCAACTGGGCGCTCAACACCGAGCTGCCCGTGCTGACACCCTGGAAGACGGTGACCCCGATCAACACCCCCACCTGGACGCTGGAGCGCAACCCGTACTACTGGGCGGTGGACACGGCGGGCAACCAGCTTCCCTATATCGACCGCATCACCATGAATCTCGCCGAGAATCTGGAGGTCCTCAACCTCCGGGTGATCGCCGGCGAGTACGACTTGCAGGAGCGCCACGTCAGTTTGCCCAAGCTCCCGGTGATCATCGAGAATCAGAAGAAGGGCAACTACACGCTGCACCTTGACACGGCCCAGATGGGCAGCGACGCGGCGCTGCTCGTCAACACGGCCTACGAGGCGGATCCCGAGATCGCCAAGTGGCTCACCAACCGGGACTTCCGCCGAGCGCTCTCGCTGGGCATCGACCGCGGCCAGCTCAACGAAGCCTTCTGGCTGGGGATCGGGACGCCCGGCTCGTGCGCCCCGGCCGAAGAGGTCGCCATCAATCCCGGGAAGGAATACCGCAAGAAATGGGCGGTCCTCGACGTCAAGCAGGCCAACGGGATGCTCGATCGCATCGGCCTCTCCAAGAAGGACGGCGAGGGGTACCGGCTGCGCACCGACGGGAAGGGGCGCGTGCGGATTGAGCTGCTGACCGTAGGCGGCCAGTTCACCCCCTTCACCCAGATCGCCGAGATGATCAAGCAACACTGGCAGAAGATCGGGATCGAGGCGGACGTCAAGGAGGCCGAGCGCAGCCTGGCCTACACCCGGACCAACAACATCGAGCACCACATCCTGCTCTGGTCGGTGACCGGCTCGGAAAACATCTACCTCTTCCCCCGCCTGGTGCTGCCGGTGGATCCGGTGCCCATGGACCAGCACCTCGGCATGCCGTACGCGCGCTGGTACGCCAGCAACGGCGCGCAGGGGAAGAAGCCGACGAATCCCGAGATGGTCCGGGCGATGGAGCTGTTCCGCTCGGCGGCCGGGAAGAAGCAGCCCGAGCGAGTCAAGATCGCCCAGGAAATCTGGAAGATCATCTGCGAGGAATGCTGGGTGATCGGGACGGTCGGCCTGTCCCCCGCGTTCATGGGGGTGCGGGTCGTCAAGAACACCCTGGGAAACATCCCCGCCCGGCAGACCAACGCGCAGCACGTGCGAACGCCAAATACCTCGCACCCGGCGACGTTCTTCTTCAAGGCGTAGCAAGCCGAAACAACAGACGGGGCGGCGATCCCGACCGGTCTCGCCGCCCCGTCTTTGAGCTCTCTTCCAATCAGGGGTTCTTCTGCCAGGCCTGCGTCCCTTGTGCCCGATCTTCCGCGGTTCTCGCGGAGCTCACATGGATCGCCAGCATCACCAGGGGCTCGGTGCCCGTCGTCTTCCCGGCGTGGGGCGTCTCGGCCGGGATGATGATCACCGACCCTTTCTGGACGGGGTAGTCCTTGCCGTCGATATTGAACAGCCCGGTGCCGGAGAGAACGTAGTTCACGTGCCAGCGCCCTTTGTGATTTCCCTCCTCTTGCCACGAGCCCGGCGGGAGATTCATCTGGACCACGTCCACCGGCAATCGATCCAAGGGCAGGTCGGCCAGGCCGGCCTTCCGCACAAGATCCGGCACCGTCCAGCCCCCGTGGTGGTGGGGGAGATCCGGCAAGGTCTCCAGCTTCGCCTCATCCATCTTCAACACGTACTTCCGGGCTGCATCCGCCACGTGACACGTGCCGACCCCCTCCTTCATAACGGCGCCCTCTAACCCAACACCACCCGCGGCAGCCACAGGACCAGCTCCGGGAAGATCGTGATCAGGATGAGTACCGCGATCAGGGGAACCAGGAACGGCGCGGTGGCTTTCGTCACTTCCTCGAATCGGAGCTTGGCCACACGCGCCACCACGAACAGCACGATTCCAATGGGTGGCGTCAGTGTCCCGATGATCAGATTGAGGACCATGACCAGCCCGAAGTGCACCGGGTCGATGCCCACTGCCTTGACCACCGGCAGGAGCACCGGGACCAAGATGATCATGGCCGCCAGCGTCTCCATGAAACATCCTACGATCAGGAGGAACACGTTGATGATCATCAGGAGGACCAGCGGATTCTTGCTCGTCCCCAGCAGGAGGTCTCCCAATTGCTGGTTCACCTGGGCGCGGGCCATCACCCACCCGAACAGGGACGCCGTCATGACCAGCACGAGCACGACCCCATTCGTCTCCACCGTATCCAGGAAGATCTTCGGCAACTCGCGCCACGGGATCTCCCGGTAGACGACTAATCCCAGAAAAAGCCCATAGACGGCGGCGGCGAACGCCGCCTCGGTGGGCGTGAACATCCCGCCGAACATCCCGCCGAACAGGATGACCGGCGTCATCAGGGAGAGGAGCGCGCGGCGCGTCTTCGTCATGGTGACGCGGAAGGTCGGCGCGGGCTGCAGGCCGAAGCCCCGGCGCTTCGCCATCCAGACCACCATGACCATCAACGATCCGCCCATCAAGATCCCCGGAATGACGCCGCCAAGGAAGAGCCGCCCGACGGAGACCTCCGCGATGACCCCGTAGATCAACAGCGGCACACTGGGCGGGATGATGGGACCGATCGTCGCCGCGGCCGCCGTGATGCCGGCGGCGAACGGTTTCGGGTATCCCCGATCCGTCATGGCCTGGATCTCGATCGTCCCGAGTCCCGCCGCTTCCGCCACGGCAGATCCGCACATGCCGGCGAAGATCATGCTGGCGACGATGCAGACATGCGCCAGCCCGCCGCGGAACCGCCCGACCAGACACTCGGCAAACTCGAAGATCCGGCGGGTGATGCCTGCGGTGTTCATCGCCATGCCGGTCAGCATGAAGAAGGGTGCCGCCAGCAGCGGGAAGGAATTGGCGGAGGCCGTCAGACGCTGGGGAATCGAAAGCAGGATCTCCCCGTGAGCCATCAGGTACACCGTACACGCCGTGCCGATCGCCAAGAAGATCGGCATCCCCAGCACCATGAGGGGAAGCCACATCCAGATTATCGGGCCGCCGATCACAGTTGCACCTCCTTCACCGGACCCCCACGCGGAATCCAGACGGCCTCGACGGTCTCCAGCATCATCAGGACGGCCGAGATGGGCACGACCAGGTAGATGAGGGACCAGGGGACCGGAACCGTGATGGCAATCAGCGTGTGCGAGCGCACCGCGAGGATCGCCCCCTGGATCGCCAGCTCGACGAGAAACAGGAACGCGACGACGTGCCAGAAGACCGCGATGCCGCGAATCAGCTTCGCGGGCAGCCAATCCACGAACAGCGTGATGGCGATGTGATTCCCTCGACGCAGTGCTATGGGCGCCCCCAGGAAGCAGACCCAGATGTAGAGATATCGGGCCACTTCTTCGCTCCAGACAAGCGGGGATCCCAGCACGTACCGGCAACCGACCTGTAGGACCATGACGACGAAGATCACTGCAAGCAGGCCGATGCATACCCAACAGGCGCAACGATCCAGGGCGGCCGTCAGCCGCTGAAGCGCGGCTGACGGCCCCTGGACTGGACGAGCTTCACATGCATCGCTCATCTATTTTGTCTCCATGATCCGCTCGAACAACCCCTTGCCCCACTTGGCCTCGAACATCTTGGGCAGGGTCTCCAGCACGGGCTTCCGGAACGACTCGACATCCGGCTGGATCACTTCCATCCCCGCCTTCTTGAACTTGTCCGCCAGCACCCGCTCGGCCGCCAGGGTCTCCTGGTTGTTCCAGGCAATCGCCTCGGCGACGGCGTCGCTGATGATCCGGCGATCGGCGGCGGGGATCGCCTGCCAGGACTTCTCGTTGATCACCACCAGCCGCGGGGTCAGGATATGGCTGGTGAGTACCAGGTATTTCTGCACTTCGAAGAACTTGCCGGATTCGATGGTCGGGAGCGGGTTCTCCTGGCCGTCCACCACGTTCTGGCGAAGGCCAAGATACAGCTCGCCGAAGGTCATCGGCGTCGGCTTCGCCCCCCAGGCCCGCGCCATGGCCAGGAACACCTCGTTCTCGGGGACCCGCAGCTTGAAGTCCTTCATGTCCGCCACGGTCCGCACGGGCTTGCTGGTGGTGGTGAGCTGCCGCACCCCGTAGTAGGTCGTCCCCAGGATCCGCATGCCGCGCTTCTCGATGAGTTGCTTGTTGAGGTCTTCGCCGATCGGACCGGCCATGACCTTGGCGAGATGCGCCGCATCCCGCCAGACATACGGGGACTCGATGACCGAGATGCTCGGCACAAACTGACCGAAGTTCGCCGCCCCTTCGGTCACGATCTCCTGGGTCCCCAATCCCACCGCCTCGATCATATCCTTGGAGCTGCCGAGCTGGCTGTTCGGATAGGCCTGGATCTGCACTCGCCCCTGCGTGGCCTCACTGACCTTCTTGGCGGCGCGCTCGATCATCTTTGACGCGACGTGCTCCGCCGCCTGCGTCTCTCCCCAGCGAAGGATCGTCCCCGCCTCGACTGTCGTCGCCAGCATGCACAACAACCCAACGCTCGCCAGTACCCCCAGCCACTTCTTCATGACGACCTCCTCCTCTGTGAGTCGGGCGGCACCTCGGCTCGTCCGGCTCGGCTCTCGGCTCTTCGCGCTCGGCTCTCCACTCTCGGCTCTCGACCCCCTACTCGGCTCGCGGCTCGCGGCTCTCCGCGCTCGGCTCGCGGCTCGTCACAGCAGCTTCAGCTCCTTCAGCCGCTCCCGGATCATCGCCTGCTCGGCGGCCGTCGGATCGAGCAGCGGCGCCCGCACGCCGCCGACCGGAATCCCCCGCTGCGCCAGGACGTACTTGTACCAGCCCAGCCGCGCCCCGTTGCCCAGGGCCTGTTGCATGGCGACGATCTTGGCCTGCGCGGTCTCCGCCTCCTGGGTCTTCCCGGCCTTCCAGGCAGCGTGCATTCCCAGGTACAATTCCGGGAAGAGGCTCGCGCCCGACGCCACGATGCCGGAGGCGCCGACCTGGAAGGCGTTCAGGGCCTTGTCGTCGTTTCCGCACACCACGTCGTACGCCGGGCCCAGCGTCCGGACCAGGTCGGGGATGCGCCCGGGGAAGCCGCTGCTGTCCTTGATCCCCCCCACGGTCGGGATGGCCTTTCCCAGCTCCGCCACAAACGCGGGAGGCAGCTCGTTGCGGGCGTGGCTCGGGATGTTGTAGAGATAGAGCGGCAGCGGGGCCGCGGCGGCGGCGATGGCCGCGAAGTAGGCCAGCAGCTCCGCCTGCGTCATGCTGAAATAGGGCGGCGGGATGGCCGCGACCGCAGTGGCCCCGGCCTGGGCGGCCTGGCGGGCCAGCACCACGGCTTGGGCCGTGGTGAGCGCCCCCACATGCGCCGCCACCGGGATGCCCTTCGCCGCCTGCACCACCGCCCGCGTCAGTTCTTGATGCTCGTCCGGGGTGAGGTACAGCCCCTCGCCCGTCGTTCCCGCGATGTAGAGGCCGTGAACGCCTCGCTCCACGAGCCAGCCCGTCAGACGCCCGGCGGCCTCCGGGTCGACCTGCGTTCCCCCCGCGGTCATCGGGGTGAGCATGGCCGCGATCACTCCGGTGAGATGCGGCCGCTGTGTTGAACCGATGCTAGACATAGACCTCCGCCTCCATGTTCAGGATCTTGCAGACCCATTTGAGTTCTTCCACGTAGTCCCCGTAGACCCCGTGGATGTGATTGGAGCTGTAGGTGGCGATGAACCGCTCGGGCGACACCTTGAGCTTGGTGAAGGCGTGCGGCCATTCCGTCTGCGTCGCTTGCACCTTGGCGAGGGTCTCCTTCTCGGGAAACGACAGGAAGTCTGCCGGCAAGATGGCCATCCAGTACTTCCCGTTCTTCCGCGTGAGCCGCCCCAGCGTCACTGCGCCCGGGGCCGCCACATGGAAGACGGCGGCGCCCCCCGCCGGGAAATAGAAATTCTCCGGGAGCAGCTTGACCTTGGCGAGATTCACCTTGGGGTCGAACGACTTGGCCGCAAAATAGGTGGCATGCTCACCCGAGTTCACCATGTCCCAGAAGTCCCCCTCGGCGTCGTAATGCCGGACGTCGGCGAAGAGAACTGGCGTCCCCGAAAGCTCCTTGAAGATCTCCATGGTGAGCGCGCCGTCCGAGTCCGCCTCGGTGGCGCACACGATCGGCTCGTGCGGCCCCTCCCAGTCGTACGGGTCGTTCAGGAAGGCCTCGGTGAGATCCATGGTGCAGAAACTGTTGGTCATCTCCGGCTGTCCCTTGATTCCCACGAAGTTCAGATCCCACTCCGCGATCAACTCCCGGACGGCGTGGTAGCTGCGGATCTGCCGCTCCAGCGTCTCGTGGGTGAGCGCCTTGCCGTCGTAGGCCACCTGGGCGCAGTGCTTCTCCAGCCATTTGCGGGCCGCCGTCACCCGCTTCTGATCGATCGTCTCGGATCGCCGCACGATCTCCCACTGGTCGATATGCTCGATGTCCACCCCGAACTCGCGCCGCCACTGGTCCAGGGCGGGGACGGCCGTGTACATCCCCATGGAGCGGCCGCCGAACAGGCCGTAGGTCTTGCCGCGCAGCCGGTTCACCGCCGAGCCCGCCCGCAGGAAGGCCATCACCTGCTTGAGGACCTTGGGATCCTCCACGTCCCCGGAGACCCGCCCATGGAACACCCCGATCTGGTTCAAGCTGCCCGCCGCCGCCAGCATGGCCACCAGACCCGGCGCCTGGGGGTTCACGTTGGAGAGGCAGAGGAACGGGCCCGGGGCGAACTCGGTGGCGATCGCCGGCAGGTGCGGGAAGGCCCAGATGGCGAAGTTGAGGATCGTGGCCTCCACCCCGGCCGCCGCCAGTTTCTTCGCCTCGCTCCGGGCCAGCGCCGGCGTCCAGATGATCTCGCACGGGACGCACTCGATCTCGCCCGTCTTCTCCAGGACCTTCACCAGCTTGTCCTGGAACCCCTTGTTCATCTTGTACTGCAGGTCGTGGGCGAACTTCCGCCCGTCGGAAAATGTCAGGATGCCAATCTTGCGTTTCTGCATGTGAGCCTCCTCGCTCGCTGTCGACACCATCTCAAGTTGATCGGAAGAGCGGGAGATCGGGTGACCGATTCCCTTCCCCGGGTCACCCCCGCTCCCCTGCACCCCCGCACCACCGCTCCTCAGCTCGCGAGTCCCGCGAGCGCGTGCATCGTGGACCGCGCGGCCGGATACAGATCCACATACTGGCGGTACAGCGCATCATAGACCTGGCGCCGCTCCGCGACGGGAGTCACCGCCCGCTCGATGTGGACCATGCGGCCGATGGCGTCCCCGTAGTTCCTGAACACTCCCGCCCCCAGGCCCGCCCAGATGGCGGCGCCCAGGGCCATGGTTTCCTTGTCGCGCGGCAGGTGGATCGGCACCCCCAGGACGTCGGCCTGGATCTGGGTCCAGAGCCGACTATTCGCCCCACCCCCCCCGGCATAAATCCGCGTGAGGGTGAAGCCGTGGGCCCCCATGTCCTCTAGGATCTGGCGCGTGCCGAAACAGATCCCTTCGACCACCGCCCGGTAGAGGTGCGGGAGCGTGTGCTTGAGGGTGAGCCCGATCAGGGTCCCGCGCGCCAGCGGATCCTTGTAGGGAGTGCGGTTCCCCTGGAAGTAATCCAGCACCAGCACTCCCTCGCTGCCGGCAGGGATCGCCTCGGCCAGGCCGTCCAGGTAGGCGTACACGTCTTGGCCGCGGCTCTTGGCCTGGGCGACGGCATCGCTCCCGAAATGCGCCACCAGCCACTGGAGGATGCTTCCGGTCGCGGTTTGCCCGCCCTCCAGGGTGTACATCCCTTCTACCAGGGCGTCGGGGTACGGCCCCCAGATGTTGGCGAAGACCGGCGTGGGGGACTGAGCCATGTGGCAGGTGGAGCTTCCGAGGATCAGAGCCAGGTCTCCCCCGCCCACCGCCCCGAGCGCGATCTCGCCGGCGTGGGCGTCGATCCCCCCCTGCGCCACGACGGTGCCCGGCGAGAGTCCCACCTCGCGCGCCACCGCCCGGCTGATGCACCCCAGCGATCGCCCGACCGGCAGCACGTCGGTGGGCCACTTCTCGGCGAGCCGATCTGCCTTGGCCGCCCGCAGAAAGGCTTTCGGCCAGCCGCCCAGCGGGCGGACATAGTTCCACTTGGCGGTCGCATTGTTCAGGCTGGCGGTCATCCGACCCGTGAGCCGGAAGGTGAAGAAGTCCGCCTCGTCCACGATCCAGCGCGCCCGCCCGAACACCTCCGGCTCATGCCGCTCCAGCCAGCGGCCCTTGGGGATCATCCACTGCGGCGAGACCTTGCCCCCGCAATACTTCAGCACCTCGTGTCCGGTCGCCGACGCCTCGTCCGCCTCCAGGTGGGCCCGCTCGTCCATCCACAGGAGCGCCGGACGGAGCGGCGTCCCGTCCTTCGCCAGCGCCACCACGGTGCAGGCGGTGCAGTCGTAGGACAGGGCCGCGACCTCCTTCGGGTCCACGCGGGAGACCTGGAGGATCTCCTTCAGCGTGTCCACCGCCGCCCGCCACCACTCCTCCGGGTCCTGCTCGGCCCAGGCGGGCTTGGGGAAGCTCGTGGCGAGCGGACGCGTGGCGGACGCCACCACCGCCCCCTCCAGATCGAACAGACAGCTCCGGACGCTCTGCGTCCCCACATCCACGCCGATCAGGTATCGCATGCGTTCGCCCTCGCTTTCCGCAGGAGGCCGGATCGTTCCCGCGGCGTGTTGGGTCCCGCCGTGCGGGACGGCGGTCCGCCGGATTCCCGGACGAGCAGCTCCGGCTTCAGGACCACCCGCCGCGGCCGTCGGCGCCCCTTCGCCCCGATCTGGTCGAGCAGGAGGCGCATGGCCTCGCAGCCCAGTTCATAGACCGGCTGCCCGATGGTGGTGAGCGGCGGGTCGGTCAGGGTCCACCACTCCATGTCGTCGTAGCCGATCAGCGAGAGGTCGGCCGGGATCCGGACCCCCCGCTCCCGGAGGGCCTGCAAGGCCCCGACGGTCATCAGGTTGTTCGTGCAGAAGAGGGCCGTCGGCGGCGGCGAGACCCGCAGGAGCTCTCGCGCCAGCTCGCGGCCGCTGTCCTGCTTGAAGTTTCCCTCTCGGATCAGGTCGGGGACCGGCGCGACGCCGGCCGCCTCGAGGGCCGCCAGGTATCCTTGCAGCCGCTCGGCCCCGGTGGACCGGACCACCGGCCCATGGATGATGGCGATCCGCCGGTGGCCGAGGCGGAGGAGATGCTCGGTCGCCAGGCGCCCGCCCAGCACGCTGTCCACCTTGACGATGTCGGCAGCCACTCCGGTCAGCTCCCGGTCGAAGAGGACCAGCGGAATCCGCCGCCAGCGCACCTCCCGCACCGCCTGGCGGCTTCCGGCTGTCGTGGCCAGGATGATCCCGTCCACCCGCTTCTCCATCAAGACGCGGAGATACTGCGTCTCCTTGACCGGATCCTCGTCCGTGTTGCACAGGATCACGTTGTAGCCGTTCCCCTGCGCCACGTCCTCGATGGCGCGGACCGCCCGGATGAAGAACGGGTTGGCGATGTCGGAGATCAGCAGGCCGACGGTGTGGGTGCGGCGGGTCACCATGCCCCGGGCCAGGGCGCTGGGCTGGTAGCGGAGGCGTTTCGCCACCGCCAGGACCCGGTGACGGGTCGCCTCGCGGACGGCGGGGCTCTCCCGCAAGGCCTGCGAGGCCGTCCCGACCGAGACCCCGGCCTCTCGCGCCACGTCTTTGATCGTTACCACCGTGCAGGACTCCGAGATAGGGTGCACACGCGATGCAGCGTCTCCCCATGAAGGAGGCTGTGAACATAGCCACGATCCGCCGGTCGTGTCAAGTGATTTTTGAAACGTTTCAATATTCAAGGCACCCGCCAGCCCCCAGCCGTCAATCTTCGACTCTGTGCGCCCGGATCGCATGCCTGGTTTGCACGGCTGCATTCCGTAGGTCACAATCCGAAATGTGCTTGACTCACCATACACCCGTATGGTAGACATTTCCCGGTGTTTTCTCCCGCCCTGGATCCGTGCAATCCGCGGATAGGCAGCATCCGTCCTGGAGGGGTGTCAGATCATGCGCCCACCGCTCACGGCCCGACAGCGCGAGGTCCTCGATTTCGTCCGGCACTTCATGACCAGGGTAGGGTATCCGCCGACCGTCCGCGAGATCGGGTCGCACTTCGGCTTCGTCCCGCGGAGCGTCTTCGATCACCTCAAGGCGCTGGAGCGCAAAGGCTACCTCCGACGCGATCCGGCGAAGTCCCGCTCGCTCCAGATCCTCGATTCCGCGCTGGCTCCCCTGTCCGACTCGCGGCTCGCGGCTCGCGGCTCGCTTCCGTACCGGGAGCTGCCCATCCTCGGCCGCGTCGCGGCCGGACAGCCGCTCCTGTCGGATCAGAACATCGAGGGCACCTCGGTCGTTCCCCAGGACTGGGTGAACGATGACGAGGCCTTCCTCCTCAAGGTGCAGGGCGAGAGCATGATCGGCGCCCACATCTGCCCCGGCGATCAGGCGCTCGTCCGCCGCCAGTCCACCGCCGAGAACGGCGACATCGTCGTGGCACTCTTGAACGACGAGGCGACGATCAAGCGCATCTTCTTCAAGCCGAACGGCATCCTCCTCCAGCCCGAGAATCCCGCCATACCCCCGATCGAGGTGCGCAAAGGGGAGAAGAGCTTCCAGATCCTGGGCAAGGTCGTCGGCCTGCTGCGGAAGCTCTAGACGTGAAGTGGGCGATCTGATGGACCTTCTGAGGTGAGGATGGTAACGCGAAGACACGTGAGAGACCGACACGGTCGTGTCTGGACCATCGTGAAGGTGCAGCGGAAGGAGGCGGCGGAGGCGGATTTTCGCTTCTGGTACGATGGGCTCACTCCCGAGCAGCGGGTCGAGGCGATCGCCGAGGCGCTCGAAAGCTGCCTGAAGACGCGAGGGCTCGATGGCATCCCAAGATTACGAAGAGTTCATCGCCGCGTTAAATGCCCATGGGGCGCGGTATCTCGTGATCGGCGCGCACGCGGTCGCCTTTCACGCCCGACCGCGGGCCACGAAGGATCTTGACATCCTGGTCGAGCCGACACCCGAAAACGCCCGGAAGGTCCTCGCGGCGTTGCGAGACTTCTTCGGGGGTGCCGATCTCAACTACACCACCGAAGATATGATGGACCCGGACTGCATCATCCAGCTCGGCATTGCGCCCGTCCGGATCGATCTGCTGTCGGCGATTCCGGGCTGCCCGGATTTCCCAACCGCATGGAAGCGGCGAGTCGAGGCTCGATTCGGCGGCGTCCCGGCGCAGTACATCGGGCTCAAAGATCTGATCAGCAACAAGGAGGCCACCGATCGGCTACAGGACCGAGCCGACGTCGACGTCCTCCGGCGTGCCGCGACGGCGAAAGTCACTCCAGCCCGATCTCGACAGCCACGCGGCAGGCCGCGGGGTTGACCCAAGCGCCATTCCCGGTCTGGATCATGCCATGGCGCGCTTGACAGTCCCGCTTGGTCGCGAATAGCTTGTGGCGGTATCGAGCATCCCGGAACGGGCGACGGAGGTGGGCGGATGGCATCGACCCACAGCGGCATCCCGGACACGAACCGCACCTCGGGAACGATGCGGCCGTTCCTGCAGAACCGTGCGGGCCGCGCGGCCGGCGTCATCGCCCCGCCTGCAACGCCCCCGCGACCGATAGATACCGCTTCGCCGCCCCCGGGGACAATCCCAACTCGGAGCGTCGTTCCTGTTTCTGCTCCTGATCACCCCATCACCGTCCACCCTGTGAGTCGACAGCCCAAGCTCCTCGACCGCCTATCCGAAGCCCTGCGCGCCCGCCACTACAACCCGCGAACCGAGCAGACCTACAGGCACCGGGTGAAGCGCTTCATCTTCTTCCATAACGTCCGGCATCCCGCCGAAATGGCCGAGCCCGAGATCAACGCCTTCCTGGCCCACCTGGCCGTGCAGGAGAAGGTCAGCGCCTCGACACAGAACCAGGCGCTCAGCGCCTTGCTCTTCCTGTATCGCCACGTCCTCGGGCGGCAGATTGGAGACTTGGGCGAGGTCGTCCGGGCCCGGCGGCCCACCCGGCTGCCCGTCGTGCTCACCCGGGCGGAAGTGAAGGTCGTCCTCGGGCACTTGACCGGCGACAAGTGGCTGATGGCGAGCCTGGTGTACGGGGCGGGGCTGCGCCTGATGGAATGCCTGCGGTTGCGCATCCACGATGTCGATCTCCCCGCCGGCCAGATCGTCGTGCGGGACGGGAAAGGCTTCAAGGATCGGGTGACCATGGTACCCGAAGCGGTGAAGCCATCCCTGGAGGCTCACCTGGCAAACGTCAAGACGATCCATGAGCGGGATCTCGCGGCCGGGTACGGCCGCGTGCAAATGCCGTATGCCCTGGACCGCAAGTACCCAAATGCGCCCAAGGAATGGGGCTGGCAATTCCTCTTCCCACAGGAGAAGCGATGGGTGAATCCCCGAACGGGTGAGCAGGGACCCCACCACGTGGACCCGGCGATCCTCCAGCGCGTCGTCAAAGCGGCGGCCGCCAAGACGGGGATCGCCAAGCATGCGACCTGCCACACCCTGCGCCACTCGTTTGCCACGCACCTGCTCGAAGACGGCTACGACATCCGGACCATCCAGGAACTGCTTGGGCACAAGGACGTGAAGACGACGATGATCTATACCCACGTCTTGAATCGGGGCGGCAAAGGAGTGCGGAGCCCGGTGGACGCTTTGTAGCGACAGCGGCGCGCCGGGAATGATATGCGGATTCCGTCTATAATCCCGAGCGGATCGGTCCTCTGTCCGTAACCACTCGGCTCTGGGGGGCCGATGGATCGTCAGGGCCCAGGGTGTATATACGGACGCTCTGTAAGAGATAAGTACGTAGCGAGAAACCATATAGCCGTAGTTAGCCCGCTTCCGCGGTAATAGTGGTGACAATGTAATGCGAGAATATACTGAGCGGAGAATTCCATGAAACGCCTTTCCAATTTGCTGCTGACGCTGCTCGCAGTCTCCTGCATCGGCTGCGCAACATTCCATCCCTCTACCAATGAGCAGAACGCGAGGCCAGACGACTTCGGTGTTGAGTACGAATGGCGCGAAGGGAGTCTGCCACCGCCTTACCATTACGAATACACCGTCATTGTCAAGCCTTCGAGCCGAATTGAGATCGTCCTAACCCCTGACTATCTCTCAACCACCGTGCCAAAGTGGACGGAAGTTTTTAAGGTAGAAGAGCAGGGCTTGAATGACCTGTACCGAATGATGGTCGAAAACGGGCTATTCACGCGAGAATGGCGGCAACTGGATGCGGCGCCGGTCGGCGGCAGCAATCAAGCGCTGGTTGTCACGGCGCAGGGGAAACGAATTAAGGTCGAGGATTACCTTGTCTCTGAGCAACAGGTTTCGGCAACGGTAATGTATGCAGCGGTGCAGGCACTGGTCCCAAAGGAGATTTGGGAGCGGTTGCAGGCAAGGCGTCAACAGTACATGCAAGAGCATCCGCACAGATAGGATACAGTTGTTCAATGGCGCAGGCTAACAACGGTATGAACCCGACCCGCTCCCACGTAGCCTCTTATCTGTGCGGATACTCTTGCGGGCGG
>JAPLLC010000213.1 GCA_026387775.1 Candidatus Methylomirabilota bacterium
TCATGCCCCTCGTGATCGCCAAGGGGGCCGGCGCCGCCTCGCGCTGGTCGCTCGGCACGGCCGTCTTCGGCGGCATGACGGCGGCGACCGCCCTGGGCGTCTTCGTCATTCCCGTCCTCTTCGTGGTGATCGAGCGGGTGAGCGCGCGACTCCGCGGGAAGGCCAAGGCGCGTCCCGCTCCTGCACTGGAAGGCAAGCAGCCATGAGAGGTGGTCGATAGCCATGTCGCAATTCTTCCTCCGGCGCCGCGTCTTCGCCATCGTGATCTCGCTGGTCATCACCCTGGCGGGGGCGCTGTCGATCGGGCGCCTCCCGCTCTCGCTCTACCCGCAGATCAGCCCGCCCGTGGTCCGGGTGGAGACCACCTACACGGGGGCCAGCGCCCAGGTCGTGGAAGAGACCGTGGCCGTCAACATCGAGTCGCAGATCAACGGCGCCGAGGGGATGCTCTACATGTCCTCGAAAAGCTCCTCGGACGGCCGCTACGTCCTGGACATCACCTTCTCGCTCAGCCGGGACCCGGATCTGGCCATGGTGGACGTGCAGAACCGGCTGCAGCAGGCCATGGCCAAGATCCCGCAGGAGGTGGTGAACTACGGCATCACGGTGAAGAAGCAGTCGCCGGATAAGCTGATGGTCATCTCGCTCTACTCCCCCGACCACAGCTACGACGCCGTCTTCCTCAGCAACTACGCCTCCATCAATCTGGTCGATCCCATCACACGCGTCCCCGGCGTCGGGAATCTGACCATCGTCGGGCAGCGGGACTACGCCATGCGGATGTGGCTGCGCCCGGACAAGCTGGCCAAGCTGGGCCTCACGGCCGACGACATCACCAGCGTGATTCAAGAACAGAACGTCCAGGTGGCCAGCGGTCAGACGGGGCAGCCTCCCGCCAAGCCTGGCGTGGACTTCCAGTACACGGTGAACGTCAAGGGGCGGCTGGTGACCGCCAAGGAGTTTGAAGACATCGTCGTGCGGACCCTCTCAGACGGCTCCATCCTGCGGATCAAAGACGTCGCCCGGACGGAGCTGGCCGCGCAGGACTACAACAACATCGGCCGGCTGAACGGGGTGCCGGCCACGGTGCTGATCGTCTACCAGCTCTCGGATGCCAACGCGCTGGACACCGCCAACGGCGTGCGGAAGCTGATGGACGAGCTGAGCGGCTACTTCCCGCCCGGGTTGGCGTACGAGGTCAGCTACGACAACACCCGCTTCATCACCGCCTCCCTGGACGAGGTCGTCCACACCTTCTTCGAGGCCCTGCTCCTGGTGGCGGCCGTGGTGTTCCTCTTCCTCGGAACCTTCCGCGCCACGCTCATCCCCATGCTGGCGGTCCCGGTCTCGATCGTGGGCACCTTCGCCGCCTTCGTGCCCCTGGGCTTCTCCATCAACACCCTGACCCTCTTCGGCCTGGTCCTCGCCATCGGGATCGTGGTGGATGACGCCATCGTCGTGGTCGAGGCGGTGGAGCACCACATCGAGGCGGGGCTCGCCCCCTTCGACGCCGCCAAGCAGGCCATGGCCGAGGTCTCGGGGCCGGTGATGGCCATCGCGCTGGTGCTCTGCGCGGTGTTCGTCCCCGTGGCCTTCCTGGGGGGGATCACCGGCCAGCTCTACCGCCAGTTCGCCCTCACCCTGTCCATCTCCGTGCTCCTCTCCGCCCTGGTCGCCCTCACGCTCACCCCGGCGCTGTGCGTGATGATCCTGCGGCCCCGCAGGCGGATGCGAGGCCCGCTGGGGGCGCTGCTCCGCGGCTTCAACGCGCTCTTCGCCCGGATCACGACCGGCTACACCGCCGTGGTGCGCGGCGCCATCCGGGCCTGGCCGGTCACGCTGCTTCTCCTCGCCTGCATCGGGGCCGTGGCCTTCGGCCTGCTCAAGGCCCTCCCCACGGGGTTCGTGCCGGACGAGGATCAGGGA
>JAPLLC010000148.1 GCA_026387775.1 Candidatus Methylomirabilota bacterium
GAACCGCTAGATTCGATCAAAGCGTCTGCCTTTCCGGCCGCGACGGGGGCACAGCCTATCCGCTGCTCACGCGCCTAAAGTCTGCGGCGACCGGCATGACGGTACGAACGGCCAGAGCGGTGTGTGGAGGTTCCGAACGGGCACCGGCTCGCGCGGCTTTATGGACGCGGGCATCGTCTACAAGAACGACGCGCCGCTCTTCATCCTGACGGCCTACACCGAGCACGTGCCCGAGACGCTCCCCGACGGCACCCCCGGCTTCGCCGCCGCCAATCAGCTCATCGGCAAGCTGGCACGCCTCTGCTGGGATACCTTGGGATAGAGCCTCAGAGCCACAGAGCTACAGAACTTCAGAGGGTAGAACTGCAGAGCCACAGAGGTCAGTGGTCGGTGATCAGTGGTCGGCACTGACTCCTGACTTCTGACCTCTGGCCACTGACCACTGCCATCGAGTTGCCTCAGGCTCCCAGTGCCGCCTTTACCCGGTCGGGGCGCAGTGGGGCCGTGCGCATCCCCGGCGTCCCGGCGGCTTCGCCCGTCCCCATGGACGGCTCGGTCGGCCGATCCACCAGCTCGATCTCGAGCGGCGGCGCATCCGTGAACTCGAGGACCGGATAGCTCCCCCAATCCAGGCTGGTCACGCCATCCCGGTCGAACGCGACCTCCTCGAAGAGCGTCCGGCTGAGCCCCTGCAGGATGCAGCCCTCCACCTGGTTACGCACGCAGTCCGGATTGACCATCAGGCCGCAGTCCTGGGCGCATACCAGACGGGTGACGCGGATCCGACCGGTCGCCCGCTCCACGGCCACCTCCATGCCCATCGCCACGTAATTCTCGTTGTGCTTGTAATGCACATACGAGAAGCCGCGCCCGGCGAGCACCGGCGCCTTAGGATCCGCCGTCTGCGGCCGCCGTCGCGGCGTCCAGCCCATCCGCGCCGCCACCCGCCGGATGACCTCGATCCCGCGGGGGTCCTTGAGGTACCGCAGGCGGAACTCGATGGGATCGGCCCCCGCCAGGACCGCCATCTCGTCCACGAACGACTCGACGGCGAAAGAGTTGGCCATCTTCCCCGGCCCCCGCAGGTTGGAGACCCGCAGCGGCGTGTCCTTGATCCAGTGGATCACCGCCCGCACGTTCGGATACTGATAGGGGGGATCCACGTTCTGCTGGATCATCCCCGCGAAGGTGCCCATCGGCTGGGCGATTCCGGCCGCTAGCGGCCCCAGCAGCGGCACGTTGGGCAGCCCCTGCGTGGGGGCCGGCAGCCAGGCCTCGGAGTTCCAGGCCACGACCTCGCCCCGGTCGCTGATCGCCGCGCGCAGGTCCAGGAGGTGCGGCGGGCCCTTGGGGTCCCAGCCGTGCTCGTCCTCACGGCTCCACTGGACGCGGACCGGCCGCCCCACGGCCCGCGACAGGAGGGCCGCATCGGCAGCCGCATCCTCGTGGCCGTTCATTCCGTAGCAGCCGGAGCCGTCCAGGTAGATCAGCCGCACCTTGTCCTGCGGCAGCCCCAGGATCCGGGCGAACGTCGTCCGGAACCGATGCGTGGACTGCGAGCCGGTCCAGATGGTGGCCCGATCGGATGTGACATCGGCCACCGCGCAGGAGGGGCCCATGCAGGCATGGCTCTGGATCGGCCATTCGTACGTGGCCGCAAGCGTCCGGCCGCCCCCCGCGAAGGCGCTCGTCACGTCGCCCCGCGAGGCCAGGACCTCCTCCCGGACCACGGGCGTGGCGCGGATCCCGGCATACAGCCGCGCCTGCTCCGGCAGGCCGGTCCCGGGCGACCAGGTCGCCTTGAGCGCCTTGACCGCGCGGACCGCGTCCCACTCCCGCTCGGCGCAGACGCCGAGGAAGCTGCCGATGCGGACGACCCGGACTCCCGGAATGGAGGCGACGGACGCCTCGTCCACCGCGAGGAGTGCAGCCCCCACGGCGGGTGGGCGCATCGCCCGTCCGTGAAGCATCCCGGGCAGGACCATATCGTGCACAAATCGGTGTCGGCCGGTCACCTTGGCCGGGATGTCGCGCCGCCGGACGGCCTTCCCGATGACGCGGAACCGTGCCGGGTCTTTCAAGGGGGCCTTCTGGTCCACCGCCAGGTTCAGTCGCTGATCGCCGACCAGTTCGGCGTACGAGACCCCGGGCCCGCCCCCCTTCGGGGCGATCACCCCGTCTGTCACCTCGAGGCCGCTTGCCGGCCGCCCCAGGCGCTGGGCCGCCCGATCGAGGAGCGCCTGCCGCGCGGTCGCCGCGGCCCGCCGGATCTGCATCCCGCCGCGAGCCACTCCCGTGCTCCCGGCGGTCGGCCCCTGATCCGGCGTGAGCGCAGTGTCCCCCTCGATCATGACGATCCGCTCGACGGGTACGTCCAGCTCCTCGGCCGCCATCTGCGTGAGCGCCGCCCGCGCCCCTGTGCCCAGGTCCACCTTGCCGCTGAACAGCGTCACCGTCCCGTCCGCATGCAGGGCCAAGAAGCCGTCCACGGCGTCGATCGCCACGCTCTTCCCCAGGAAGGCATCCGCCGTAGGGATGGTCTGGGCCAGGGCGCGCCGGCCCGGGTGCACCCCCAACCCGATCCCGACGACCACGGCCCCCCCGGTCTTGAGAAACACTCGACGGGTCATCCGGTTGTCGGCCATCTCAGCGCCCTCCCATCGTCGCGGCGGCCCGCAGGACCGCCCGGACCACCCGGTCGTGCGTCCCGCACCGGCACAGGACCTCGTTCAGTGCCTGCTTGAGCTGCGCCTCCGTCGGGCGCGGGGTCCGGTCCAGGATGGCCTTGGCGGCCATCACGATCCCCGGCGTGCAGTAGCCGCACTGGACGGCCTGCTCCTCGATGAGGGCCGCCTGCAGCGGATGGGGCCGCTCGGGCGAGCCGAGCCCCTCGATGGTAGTCACCGCCTGCCCGGCGACAGCCTGCACCGGGAGCATGCACGAGCGCACAGGTTGGCCATCCACGAGCACCGTGCAGGCCCCGCATTGCCCCAGCCCGCAGCCGAACTTCGTGCCGGTGAGCCCGAGATCGTTCCGCAGCACATAGAGCAGCGGTGTCTCGGGATCCGCCGTCACCTCCCGCGACTGCCCGTTCACGACGAGACGGAGCATCGAGTCTCTCCTTTCACCACCGGCCCTGCACCTGCCGGCCGCACCCACCGCAGAACCACAGAACCACAGAGCCACAGAGCCTCAGAGCCACAGAGGCACAGAGACGCTGCACTGAAGAGGTCAGAAAGACAGAGGATGGAGTGCTCAGAACCTACCCAGTTGGCGAAGTGATGTCAAGGCAGATACTCGTGCCCTGCTGCGCGACACAGCCGAGGGGTTTCCCCTGTGGCCGCCCCTCGGCCCGGGAAAAGCAGATGCGGGTCCCGGGTCTTTGTGGTATGGAAGTGGGCAGCCGAGGCGCCCGATGTGGGGCAGAGCTACAGAGGTACAGAGCTACAGAGGTACAGAGCTACAGAGGTCAGAGCTACAGAGGTCAGAGCCACAGAGCCACAGAGATGAAGAGTCACAGAGCTGCGGTCCGATCTGTAGATCTTGGCTCGCTTTGCGCTCTTTGTCCCGTGGTGGATTTGCGGTGAAAGGTTACAGATGAGCTTAGTCGCAGGTGGTACTCGCTCGAATCCCGTCAACGATGCCGTGACCTTCTACGGCCGACTGGTCGGTCTGCTGGCCGGCGGCGAGCGCCTCGCGCTGTGCAGCCTCCTGCGCCTGGAGGGCTCCGGTCCGCGCCGGGCGGGGGCGAAGATGCTGTTCCGTGAGAATGGGGAGTCGCTCGGGACCGTAGGGGGTGGCCTCCTGGAGGCCCAGACCATCGTATGGGCCGAGGAGGCCCTGCGGGCCGGGTGCGCGATCTGCCGGCCCTTCGCGCTCAGCCTCCAGCAGGCCTCGGACGAGGGCATGACCTGCGGAGGCCAGGCCGAGGTGCTGGTCGAGCCGCTCGACGGAACATCCCCTGCCACCCGCGACTTCTACGATGAGACCCTGGTCCTGCTCCGGCGCGGCGGGCGCGGGTGCCTGGTCACAGCCATCGCGGAGGAGGGGCCCGGCGTCTCGGTGGAGCACTTCCTCGTCGTCGGCGGTGCCAGCGGCGCCGTCTCTATGGCCGGCCGCACGCTCCCCACGGAGATCCTGGCCTCCGCCGTGTCGGTCCCGACCCTCGTCGAGCGCGGTGCCGTTCGCTACTTCCTGGACCCCCTGACACCCCCGATCACGGTGGTTGTCTTCGGCGGCGGGCACATCGCCCGGCATCTCGTCCCACTCTGCCACCTGCTCGGCTTCCGCACCGCCGTGGTGGACGACCGGCCCGACTTTGTGTCCCGAGATCGCTTCCCTCATGCCGATGAGCTGCTCGCCGTCCCGAGTTTCGAGAACGCCCTGCAAGACCTCCCCCTCGATGCGGGTCACTACGTCGTCATCGTCACCCGAGGCCACGGGGGCGACCAGGCGATCCTGCGCCAGGCTCTGCGGCGTCGGCCAGGCTATATCGGGATGATCGGCAGCCGCCGGAAACGGGGCCTCATCTTCGAGGCGCTCGCCCGAGAGGGGGTCGTCGCGGACGATCTGGCGCGGGTGGTCTGTCCCATCGGCCTGTCCATCGGAGCCGAGACTCCCGAAGAGATCGCCATCAGCATCGCGGCAGAACTCGTCGCCACCCGCGCGGCGCGCACCGGCAGGGGGGCAGCTCGGTGATCCGCCCGGATCTGGCCGCAGTCGTCCTAGCGGCGGGGTTCTCTCGCCGGATGGGCGCCTTCAAGCCGCTCCTGCCCTTCGGAGGCACCAGCATCCTCCAGCAGATAGTGTGGACCATGCGCAACGCCGGGGTCGGCACACTCCGCGTCGTGGTCGGCTCGAATGCCCATCTGGTGATTCCGATACTCGATCGGGACAGCGTGCCGTGGGTGATGAACGAGCAGTATGCGGAGGGAATGTACTCCTCGGTTCAGACCGGTGTGCAAGACCTCCCGACCGCAGTTGCCGCCTTCTTCCTCATGCCCGGGGACATGCCGCTGGTGCGCGGAGAGACTCTCGCTCGACTCATCGCCGAGTGGGACGAGCGGCCCGGCGGGATCCTCTACCCCTGCCATGCGGGCCGGCGCGGTCACCCCCCGCTCATCGCCGGCACCTACATCCCCGAGATCCTTCGCGAGACCCCGCCGGGCGGGCTGCGCACCCTCTTGGGCCGCCACGCGACGGAAGCCCGAGAGATCCCGTGTGACGACCCCGGCATCCTCCAGGACCTCGACACGCCCGATGCGTACCAGGAAAGCCTGCGCCGGATGCGCCCGGCCTAAGCTTTCCCTCCTTTCCGCTTGACGCCAACCTCTCTTCGGAGCTAGCGTGTTAATAGTTCCCTTGTTGTTGGCATGGAGGGGACTCCGATGTTGACTGAGAGCATCGCTGCGATAGGGGAATCGTCGGGCGGCCCTTTGGAATCTTTTCCAAGGGGCTGTTGTGTTTTCCGGGATCGCATTTCCGGCTGAGTGTCTGTTCCCTCTCTAGTGGGAGGTGAGACCCATGAGGCTCCTCAAGGCGGGCGGGACAGAGAACTTGAAGAACTGGAAGGGATATGTCACCTGCGACAAGAAGAATGAGCATGATGGAAAAGGGTGCGGGACAGTCATGGAGATCGAGGAAAGGGATCTCGGCCTGATGTATTGGGAAGACGCCTCCTCGCAGCATTATTACGTGGCGGTGAGATGCCCGGAGTGCGGGAAGCATAATATTGTACGCAACGTTCCCAACTCCATCCTTGTAAGAATGGTTGACTCAATGAATCGCGGGGGATCCCGTTTCGACGGCTATAGTCGGGAGACCTAAGAATGTTGTGCCGGTCTCACGCGAGATCGAACCCTTGACCGGCCAGAATCTCGCGCAGGTCCGTGCGTGCGGGCTGGCAGACGCGCCGGGCCGAATGCTCCATCCAGCCGTAATCCTCGACCGCGTCGGACTTGCCGGGGACGGGCACCTGCCGCCCCTCGTAGATGCCGGTTTCGACCATGGCGCGATCGTAGTCGCGCACGGCCTGGTCCTGATCCCGGTTGTACAATTCCCAATGCAGAACGGCATCTGTCGACAGGCGCGGCCGGACTGGCGGGGGCGTGGCGGGCCACCCCACCGTCATCCCCATGACCGGGAAGACGAGACGAGGCAAGCCCAGCAACTCAATCATGTCCTGCGTGCGGTTGCGAATCGAGCCGATATAGCAGATGCCCAGCCCCAGCGATTCGGCCGCCAGCGCCGCCGTCTGGGCCGTGATGGCGGCATCTGTCGCGGCGACGAGAAAGTTCTCGACGTACTCGGTCACTTGACTGTAGCCGCGCAGCGCGCAGATACGATCCAGCCGGTTCAGGTCGGCGCACCAGACCAGGAGAAGGGGCGCCTGCGCGACGTGCGTCTGGTTGCCGCACCAACCGGCGACGCGCGCCCGCTTGTCGGCGTCCGTGACAGCGATGACTGTCATCATCTGTAGGTTGGACGAGGTGGAGCTGCATTGCGCGGCGGCGACGATCGTCTCGATCAGGGCGGTCGGGACGGGGTCGGGTTTGTAGTTGCGGACGGAGCCGTGGCGACGGATCACTTCGATGGTCGGCGTGCTCATGGCTGGTCTCCACTGGGTGACAGAGAGTTGGAGGATTATAGCACGAACGAGACGTTTCTCCGTCGGGACATGCAAGAGGCGCGGCGACGGCTCCACGGGGACTGATGGCCGCCCTGCAGCCGCCGCCGGACCGGTGCGGACACAAGAGTCCTTGACGCCGGCCAAGCGGACGGCTAGATTGCGACCCAGTCTGGATGTGGGAGGGGTGGGGCCGGCCTCGGCGGGGAAGTGCGTGCGGTCTGAGCGAAGACGAGTGATGTCGGGCGCAAGGCGACGAGAGGAGAGACGGTATGCGTGACACCATTCTGCTTATTCTGGCAGGAGCGGCCCTAATCTTCAGTCTGTTAGCCTATCAGCGCGTCGAAGATCTTGCCGACGTCGTCTATCGCCTGGACGCCCAGGCGAACCAGCAGGCCTTCCAGCAGAATCGGGTGATCACCCTCGGCAACCGGATCGAGAATTTGGCGCGCTCCGTCACGGGTTCCGGTCGGAAGGCCGCTCCACCTTCCCGGTGATCCGCCGATCCGGCGGCCGGCGATCGTGTCCGACGAGGCCGGACATGTAGCCTGCTCTCTCCCTTCCCTCGAACGCCCGCCGGTGACGACGAGGTGCGGTCAGTGCACGCGGCGGCCGACCACGGCGGCCTCCAGGGCGCGCCGATCCGCCCGGAACAGGCTCCGCTCCAAGGCCGGGGTGAGGATGGGGGTGTGCGGGATCTCCACCAGGTGCTCCGGGATCCACCAGATGTCGGCCTCGGACGTCATCCAGCCGGGATGCAAGCGGTCGAAGTGGGCGAGGTTGATGGGGCGAGAGTGGGCCCGCAGGGTCCTGTCGCCGCGCAGGTTGATGTAGTCCTCGAAGTAGCTCATGACCATCTCGCGCAGCGTGCGGTAGACGGGCGCCCGGCAGCGTAGCCCCGAGAAGTTGGACTTGGCGATGGCGCCCCAGTGCCCCTCCATGCGGTACACGGCAATGACGTGGTCCGTGTCCTGCACCGCCTCCAGGTCCAGCAGGAGCGGTGGAAAGCCCAGGACCCGCAGCGCGGCCGTCGCGAAGATGGCCCCCTCCAGACAGTGGGCCGTCCACTCCCGCAGCACCCGCCGGGGCGACCAGGCGGTGGTCGCCAGGTGGTAGGGCATGGCGTCCAGCGCGCGCTGGACGCCCGAGGGCGAGC
>JAPLLC010000174.1 GCA_026387775.1 Candidatus Methylomirabilota bacterium
CTCCGCGGCCGAGGTGCAGGCGTTCCTGGCCAGCCTCCCCGACGTGGCTTCGGTGGTGGTGCGCCCGGCCGAGGCGGACGTCGATCGCGCGCCCTCGCCGCCGCCTCCGCCACGACCTGCGAAGATGCCCGCGCCCCCCCCCCCGCCGGAAGCCCCGGAGCTTCCACGGCCCGAGACGCCGCGACCGGCGGCCGCTCCCGCGCCGGCCGCGCCCTCGCCGCCTCCGCAGGGACCGCCGCCTCCGCCGCGCCGTGCGGTGACGATGATGCGGGTAGATACCCGGCTGCTGGACGATCTGATGGACCAGGTTGGAGAGCTCGTCACGGCGAATGGCACCCTGGTGGAGGTGAGTCAGGTGATCGACTCGACGCGCCTGCACGAGAGCACAGGGCGTCTGGAAGGTCTGGTGAAGGGCCTCCAGCAGCACGCCATGAAGCTGCGTATGATGCCGCTGGAGTTGATCGCCGACCGCTTTCCTCGGGCAGTCCGTGACCTGGCGCGGAAGCGAGGCAAGGAGGTCAACTTCGAGGTCCTGGGCAAGGACACCGAGATGGACCGCGCCATCCTGGAGGAGTTGCCGGACCCGATTCTCCACATCTTGCGCAATGCGATCGATCACGGGATCGAGCCGGCGGAGGAGCGGGTGAGGAAGGGCAAGCCCCCGGTCGGGACCATCCGCCTGGAAGCGACCAAGGAGCGCGAGAGCGTGGTGATCCGGGTGACGGACGACGGACGCGGGATCGATCCCGCGGTCCTGCGCCGCGTGGCCCTGGAGCGGGGTGTGATCAACCGGGAGCAAGCCGACACCCTCTTGGACGCCGAAGTCATGATGCTGATCACGCTCCCCGGATTCAGCACGGCCAAAGAGGTGACCGACGTCTCCGGCCGCGGGGTCGGGATGGATGTGGTCCGGGGCGCGGTGGAATCGCTGCGAGGGAATCTGCTCATCGATTCGGTGGTGAACCAGGGGACGACCTTTACCCTGAAGCTGCCCCTCACGTTAGTGGTGGTGGCGGTTCTTCTGATCGCGGTCGGCGACGAGCAGTATGCCCTCCCCGTCTCTACCGTCGAGCAGATCCTCGAAATCCGCGCGGAGGAGATCCAGCAGTCCCAGGGACAGGAGATGATCACCCGGGAAGGGGCCCTCCTCCCCCTGGTTCGCCTGAGGAAGTTTCTGGGGATGCCCGCCGCCGAGGCCACCCCCTCCGGCCTCGTCGTGGTCTGTGAGATGCGCAGCCGGCTGGTCGGGCTGGCGGTCGACCGCCTCATCGGGTATCGTGAAGTTGTGGTGAAGCCGCTGGACAAGACCCTGAAGAGCCTCCGAGGATTTTCCGGCGTGACGATTCTGGGGGACGGAGGCGCGCTCTTGCTGTTGGACCTCAATACCCTGTGAGCGCGGTCGGCCGATCGCGGTCGAGCCGGGACGGGTGTGCGGGCTCCACCGGGAAGGCGGCAGGGGAGGGAGAGGCGTGGCCAGCGGGGAAAACACCGCGGACCTCACGAGGGTGCGCGACATCAGCGAGCGGAGCGTGCGTCGAGCCGAGGAGTCGGTGCGGCAGCTCCTCGGCCATTCCGTGCGCCTCACGCTGCGCGGCATACACCCCTTCTCCACCTTGCTCGAAGACGCCGAGGGCGGCCCCATGGCCGGCCTCCAGCTCCAGATCACGGGGCAGGGGAACGGGCGTATCCTCATCCTGTTCCCGTTGCCGATGGTATTTCGCTTCCTTCAGGTCTTGCTGGGGGGAGCGGCAGAGCCGCGTCCGCTCATGGAGATGGAGCGGTCCGCTATCCAGGAGGTCGGCAACATCATGGCCTCCTCATTTCTGAGTGAGTTGGGAGACCTGTTGGGGCGACGGCTGCTTCACTCGTCGCCGGAGATGCATATCGAGAACATTCCCCAATTGGTGCGCGACGTAGCGGCTTCGCTCCGCGCCTTGGGCTCGGAGCTGCTGGTGATCCAAGGGGCGATCGAGGATGGCGAGCGCCAGCCCCAGGGCCGCTTCTTCTTCGTGCCGGAGGCCGCCGCCCTGAAGCCGATCGCGCGTGGCGCTGCGGGGAATCGAGGGGGGTCTAGATGATCACCACAATGGCCGCGCTGGATCCGGCCCTGGTCGGCCGATACGAGACGCTGCGGGGCCTACTTCGCGATATGGGGCGGGTACTGGTCGCCTTTTCGGGCGGCGTGGACAGCACATTCCTCCTGGCCGTGGCGGTGGAGTGCCTGGGCGAGAACGCGCTTGCGGTCACGGGAGTCTCCCCCAGTTTGGCCGTGGCCGAGCGGGAGGAGGCCGCCGCCCTGGCGAAACGGATCGGCGCCCGGCATCGCTGGATCGACACCGCGGAGATGGATCGCCCGGAATACGTGAGCAACACGCCGGAGCGATGCTATTTCTGCAAGACCGACCTGTTTGAACGGTTGGGGACCCTGGCGCGGATGGAGGGCTTTGCCTGGGTGGTGGAGGGGGCGAACCTGGACGACCTGGGTGATCTGCGCCCCGGGCGCCGGGCCGCGCGGGAGCAAGGGGTTCGGAGTCCCCTGCTGGAGGCGGGTCTCGACAAGACGGCGATCCGGGAGCTATCGCGGGCGCTCGGACTCCCCACCTGGGAAAAGCCGGCCATGGCGTGTCTGGCCTCCCGGGTTCCGACCGGGGTCCCCGTGACGATCGAGCGCCTCGGCCAGGTGGAGCGCGCCGAGGCGGCGCTCCGGTCGCTGGGCTTCCGGTCGGTCCGGGTCCGACACCACGAGACGATCGCACGCATCGAGCTGCCGCCCGAGGAGCGCGCCCGGCTCCTCGATCCTACCGTTGGGAGCGAAGCGGTGCAGGCGGTCAAGGCGGCGGGGTACCAGTACGTCGTCCTGGACCTGGAAGGCTATCGCCCCGGCGGCCGACCCACAC
>JAPLLC010000168.1 GCA_026387775.1 Candidatus Methylomirabilota bacterium
GGTAATGAGGGGTGAGCAGGACGAACACCCTGAAGCCATATCCGCAGCAGTCTGTTAGGAGACTCGCGGCCGCCCGGCCGTGAACAGGCGCATGAGCCTGTCCGCCGGTTGCTTGACTTTGGACAGGAAGATCATGGCCGCGATGACATAGGGCTTGTAGCTGGCCTCCCGGTACAGCAGGTCTCGATAGCGGTCGAAGACGGAGGCGGCCACCTCGCCCTCCTTGCAGCTGACGCCGGAGATGTCGGCCGGCAGGCAGTGCATGTAGAGGGCGCGGCCGTCCCTGGTTCCCTGCATGAGGCTCTCGGTGCATTCCCAGTCCTTGTGCGTGGCGTTTTGCGCCAGCAGCTCCTTCTCCAGCTCCTTGATGCCGGCCATGTCACCTTTGCCGTAGAGGTCGGTGCGCTTCTCCATGGCCGCATAGGACGCCCAGCTCTTGGGATAGACGATGTCCGCGCCCTTGAAGGCCTCGCGCATGTCGTGGGTGACCGCGAAGGACCCGCCGCCCTTGGCCGCGTTCTGCTTGGCCACATCCAGCGTCTCCTTCATCACCTCGTAGCCCGGCGGATGGGCCAGCACCACCTCCATGCCGAACCGGGTCATCAGGCCGATGACGCCCTGGGGCACGGAGAGCGGCTTCCCGTAAGAGGGCGAGTAGGCCCAGCTCATGGCGATCTTCTTGCCCCGGAGTCTCTCCGCCCCGCCGAAATGCTGGATCAGGTGCATGGCGTCGGCCATGGCCTGGGTGGGGTGGTCGATGTCGCACTGGAGGTTCACCAGCGTCGGGCGCCGCTCCAGGATGCCGGCGGCGTAGCCCTCCTGCACCGCGCGGGAGACTTCCCGCATGTAGGCGTTGCCCTTGCCGATGTACATGTCGTCGCGGATGCCGATCGCCTCGGCCATGAAGGAGACCATGTTGGCCGTCTCCCGCACCGTCTCGCCGTGGGCGATCTGGCTCTTGCCCTCGTCCAGGTCCTGGAGCGCCAGACCCAGCAGGTTGCTGGCGCTGGCGAAGCTGAAGCGGGTGCGGGTGGAGTTGTCGCGGAAGATGCTGATGGCCAGGCCGCTGTCGAAAATTCTGGCCGAGACGTTGTTCCGGCGCAGGCCCCGCAGGATCTCCGCCACGTCGAAGACCGCCGCGATCTCGTCGTCGGTCTTTTCCCAACTGAGCAGGAAGTCCGACAGATACAGTCCATCGCAGTTTCGAGAAGACAGTTTCTTGATGGCTTCGCCGATGCCGCCTCTGTCCATTGCCCCCTGATCTCCTTTCGGTGCGCCTTGCCGGCTCCGGACCTCAGTTCCTGACGAGGCCGACCCGCTGGTTGAAATCGGCGATCAGCTCGTCGATGCGGTCGGCCAGGGCAAAGGTGCCGTCCCAGTACCGGGCGTGGTCCTGCCATTGCGCCCGGAGCTCGGCCACGTCGCGGCCCTGCTGCTCCACCCAGGTGAAGTACTTGAGGTTGTGGATCGCCTTCTTCTCGTAATAGGTGAGCTCCTTCATGTGGTCGATGGGGATGCCAGCGAGAAGCTCCATGTCCCTGTCCGCGTCGCGCTCGCGGTAGTCGCCCCGCTCCTGGGTGAGCTCCGTGAGCCGGGACCGGTAGAGGTCCATGGAGTCGGTCGCCACCGTGACCACCCAGTCGGAGGAAGTCAGCTCCAGGTACTTGGCGAACTTCACCGCCGCGATGAGGTTGCCCACGCCGGAGATACCCAGCAGATCAAGGCGACCGGCAATCTCCCCGGGGACGCCGGCGGCGGTGAGCGCCGTCCTGCCCAAGCCCTCGTTGAAGAGCCGGATCAATCGGATAGGAGCCTCGTCGTCCACGGCGATGACGAAGTCGGTGTTCTTGCAGTCATGAACCCAGGGCACGTGCTTGTCCCCGATCTCCTCGATGCGGTGGTCGCCAAACCCATTCATGAGCAGGGTCGGGCACTGCAGCGCCTCGGCCACGGCCAGCTTGGCCCCGGAGAATTTCTCCTTGAGATAGTAACCGGCGCCCAGCGTGCCGGCCGAGCCGGAGGATCCCACGAAGCCGGCCACACGATCGCCGGGCTTCAGATGCCCTCGCAGGGCCTCCTCGGCGGCGCTGCCCGTGACCGTGTAGTGCCACAATGGGTTCCCCAGCTCCTCGAACTGGTTGAAGATCATCAGGTCCTGGCCCGAGGCTTTGAGCTCCCAGCACTTGTCGAAGATCTCCTTGACGTTGGACTCGCAGCCGGGCGTGGCGATGACCTCGCCGGCGATCTGGCGGAGCCACTCGAAGCGCTCCCGGGACATGCCCTGGGGCAGGATGGCGATGGCCTGGCAAGCCAGCAGGGCCGAGATGTAGGCCCCGCCGCGGCAGAAGTTGCCAGTGGAGGGCCAGACGGCCTTGGTGGTCAGGGGGTTGAACTGGCCGGTGACCAGACGCGGAGCGAGGCACCCGAAGGTGGCCCCCACCTTGTGGGCGCCGGTGGGAAAGTAGCGCCCAACCAGGACCAGGATGTTGGCCGGGCAGCCGGTGAGCGTCGTGGGGAGCACGATGTGGTTGACGCCCCCGAAGAGTCCACAGCGCTCCTGGGGCTGGTTCTTCCAGGTGATGCGGTAGAGGTTGGCCGGGTGGACGTCCCAGAGGCCGGTCGTAGCCAGGACCTTCTTGACCGATTCCGGCACCAGACGCGGGTCCCGCATCATGGCAAAGGTGGGCAAGGTGATGCCCTTGTCCCGACAGAACCTGACGGTGCTCTCCAGCACTGCTTGATTGATCTTGAGATCCAACACCGCTCTCACCTCTCCTCTGCTCAGGATACTGAAATACCCGTCTTCGCCCAGGCTGCTCAAAAAGGTCCAGATGCAAGGCGGCGCGCGATGTGAGGTGCGAGACGTACTTACGTGTACGTCGCAGCGCCGCGCGAGCGCGCCAACGCCGCAGATGGGCCTTTTTCAGCAGCCTGCTAGCCGCCGCTCACCTCGTCCAGGCTGGTGATGACCTTCTCCGGGATCTGTACGCTTCGGCCGGCCGCGGCGGTGTCCTTGAGGCCGTTTCCCGTGGCCAGGACGACCGCCACGGCCCCGTCGGGCAGCCGGGGCAGCGCCTCCAGGAAGCCGGCGAAGGCCGCCGCTCCTGCCGGCTCCGTGAACAGGCCGGTCGATCGGGAGAGCCTCGCCTGGGCCGCCAGGATCTTCTCGTCGGACACCGTCACTACCTGGCCGCCGTGCTCCTTCAGTTGCCGGAGCGCGTGAAAACCGTTGCGGGGCACATCGACGCAGATCGAGTCGGCCACGGTGCTGGTGGCCTCGCGCCGGAAGACGCCGCACTCGAAGGCCCGGGCTAACGCGGCGGAGCCTTCCGCCTGGACGGCGTAGACCATGGGCAGCCGGTCGGCAAGACCCAGCCGGCCCAGGTCCCGGAAGCCCTTGTAGACTCCGGAGAGGATGCAGCCGTCGCCGACGGACACGAAGACATGGTCCGGCACCCGGCCGAGCTGCCGGAACACCTCCAGCGAGACGGTCTTCTTGCCCTCGATGGTCATGGGATTGTAGGCGGTGTTCCGGTTCAGGCCGCCGAACCGGGCGGTATAGGCCAGGGACAGATCGTAGGCGTCGTCGTACGAGCCGTCCACCCGGAACACCCTGGCCCCGTATTGCAGCGCCTGGATGAGCTTGGCTTTGGGGGCGGCCTTGGGCAGGAACAGGGTCACCTTCTGGCCCGCCGCCGCGCCTACGCCCGCCATGGACGAGCCGGCGTTGCCGGTGGAGGCGAGAACGATCTCGTCGATGCCGAACTTGGTCGCGAAGGCCGACACCAGGAACGAGGCCCGGTCCTTCAGGGAGCAGGTAGGATTCAGGCCGTCGTCCTTGATATAGAGGCCGGGGAATTCCAGCTCACGCCGAAGCCGTTGCGGCGCCCAGAGCGGCGTGTCCCCCACCGGGATCGGTGGGAAATACTCCTGCGCAACGGGCAAGAGCGAGGCGATCTCCCAGTCCGCCGGCACCTCGCCCGCCAGCTCCACCTCCAGCACCCCGTGGAGCGGCTGGTCCGGCGACTGGAGCACGGAACATTGCGGGCAGACCATGAGCTGCGGCTCGATGGGAAAACCGCGGCCGCATTCGCTGCAGTTGTAACGGAATTCCATGAGGCGTCCCTGAGCAAGCCTTCAGCCTTCAGTGCAAACGTGAGACGGCGTGCGGGGCGCCCGCCCAAATCCCCCCCAACCCCCCTTTGTCAAAGGGGGGCGAGGGGGGATTTCCGGTGGGTGAGACGGAGTGGACGACGAGCCGGTAGATCCCACGGCTCCCGCAACATGGGATTTCTTCACAAGCTCTGACCACTGAACACTGACCCGCCTGCTACTCGGCGGCCTTCACCGCCTGCAGGAACGCGTTCATCATCTCGGTGCCCTCGGCCCCGAACTTCTGGTTGATGATCTTGGTGACCTCGGGTACGGCCTTGTCCTTGAAAGCTTTTTTCTGCTCGTCAGTCAAGGAGTTGACCTTCATGGTCTTGGACAGGGCCGCCAGGCCCTTGTTCGAGGCCTCGATAACGCGGCCCATGCCGCGGCCGGCCACGATCGCCGATTTGGCGGAATAGCTAACCACGTTCTTCTCGTCGTTCGTGAGACCATCCCAGAACTTGGTGTTCATCACCCACACGTACGGGGCGAAGAGATGTCCGGTCAGGGTGAGGTATTTCTGGACCTCCTGGAACTTGGCGAAGGCGATGATCGGGATGGGGTTCATCTGCCCGTCGGCCACACCCGTCTGCAGCGCGGTATAGACCTCGGCCCAGGCCAGGGCGGTCGGCTGCCCACCCAGGGACGAGATGATGGCCTTGTGGGTGTCGAGACCCATGGTGCGAATCTTCAGACCAACCATGTCGGCCGGAGTGGTGATAGGCTTCTTGTTGTTGGAGATGTGGAAGAAGCCGCCGGAATCGCCGAAGCCCAGCACCGTCATGCCGGTCTTCTTCTTGATGTCCGCCGCCAGCTTCTGGCCGAACGGGCCGTCGAACACTGCGTAGGTGGCGCTGATGTTCGGAAAGGCGAAGGGAACGTCCAGCACGCCGATCAGCGGGTAGCCGCCGGCGAAGCCGCCCCCTCGTTGTCCTTGCCGAGCTGGCCGTTGGGGAAGGTCTGCACGGTGATTCCACCATTGGTGCCGGCCTCCACCAGGCTCTTGAAGACCGTGGCCATGGCGCCGGTCGGGTTGTCGAACGGATCGTCCTGGTTGAGGTGGTGCAGCTTGATGGTCTTGGCGGCCATGGCCGGCGAGGCGACCAGGGCCAGGGCCAGGATCAGCATCAGGGCCTTGCCAACTGTTCTCATGCGGTCCTCCTGTGTTGCGGCAACTACGCTGCCTTTGTTAAGAAACGAGCTGGTCGCTTCCGACTACATGCCGAGCAGTATCCTCGGCACGAACAGGGTCAGCTTCTCCCAGTACGAGATGATGAACAGAACCAGAACCTCGACGATGATGAAGGGGAGCAACGGGCGACTGATCCGCTCGATCGTCTCGCCGGTGATGGAACACATGACGAAGAGGCAGGCGCCGACCGGCGGAGTCATCAGACCGATGTTCAGCGCCAGGACAATCATGATGCCGGCATGCACGGGGTCCATGCCGATGGTGGCGGTCAAGGTGCCCAGCACCGGGGCCAGGATGATCAGGGCGGCGTTGATATCCATGATGGTGCCGATGAACAAGAGCAGGGCCAGGATCATGGTGATGATCATGTAACGGTCGGTGGAGACGCTCAGGAACAAGGCGGCGACCTGCTGCGGCAGGCGTAGGTAGGTCATCCACCAACTCAGGATCGAGGCGGCGGCGATGATGAGGAAGACGATCCCCGTGATGCGGGAGGTCTTGATGAGCATTTCCAGGAGATCCTGGAAGGTGATGGCCCGGTAGACCACGGTGCTGACGACCAGAGCATAGGCGACGGCGATGGCGGCCGCTTCGGTGGGCGTGACAACGCCGCCCAGGATGCCGCCCACCCCCCCCACCGGCATCAAGAGGGCCAGGATGCTCGACTTGAAGGCCAAGAGCAGACGCACGAAACTGAAGCCCTCGGCGTTCTTGGGCAGGTTGATCCGTTTCCCCACGAGGGCGATGATGATCATGCAAAACAGACAGATGAGCAGGCCCGGCACGATCCCGGCCGCAAACAGCCCGGCGATCGAGGTGCCCATCAGCGAGCCGTAGATGACCATGAGGTTGGAGGGGGGGATGGTCGGGCCGATGATGGAGCCCGCAATCACCACCGCGCAGGCAAAGGGGCGGGGATACTTGGCCTTGACCATGGCCGGCACCATGGTGTTGCCGAAGGCGGCGGTCTCGGCGACAGCCGCGCCCGTCATGCCCGCCATGATCACCGAGGCGATCATGTTGGAGTGGGCGAGGCCGCCCCGGAAATGACCCACGATAGCGTTGGCGAAGCCCGTGAGCCGGTCGGTAATTCCGGACCGGTTCATGATCTCCCCGGCCAGGATGAAGAACGGCATGGCCATGAAGGTGAAGAGGTCGAGCCCCTGGAAGTACCGCCGGGGCGCCATCATCAGGAAGTTCTGACCGCCGATTTGGACCAGGCCGGTCACGCCGGCCACGCCCAGGGTCACGCCGATGGGGAGGCCGACGAACATCAGACCGAAGAAGAGAATCAGGACGAGGCTCATGCCGCACCTCCGGAGGCCAATTGAACCTTCATCTGCTTCTGCATCCGGATCATGGCCACGAAGAACTGGAAGGCGGCGAAGCCCGAAGACACCGGCACCGAGGCGAAGGGAATGACCATGTTCATGCTAAAAATGGTGGCAAAGGCAGTGGTGCCGTCCCTGGTCAGCAGGGTGCCGTAATAGGTCAGGAACAGGAAAAAGGCGATGCTGATGATGTCAAGGACGAGGATAACGGGCTTCCTGTGCCTGAGAGAGAGCCGCGCCAAGAACAGCTCCAGTCCGATGTGCTCCCGGTAGTAGGCCGCGCAGGGCACGGCCAGCAGGGCGAGCCAGATCATGACGTACCTGGAGAGCTCCTCGGTCCATGCCCCTCCGCTGCGGACGATGTAACGTTCGAAGACCCCATACCAGATGATCAGCACGATGGCCGCGGCAAGCGCCGCGCATACCCGTTCCAACACCCAGTTGAGTTTGAAGGCGATTCTTTCCAGGGACGTCATGGCCTCTGACGCGACAGCCTGCCCGGAATCCCTGAGCACCGATTCGGACATTTGAAATACCCCTCCACAAAGAGCCGACAGTCAGTTATGCCCTCCTGCGCCTTCGCCTCACGCCCGCCCGCCGGCCGCATAGACCTGCGGGATCACGGCGTACATGGCCGCGGCCTGCACCAGTTCCTTCTTCCATGTCAGCTCGTTGGGCGCATGGGCCTGGTCCTCGTGGCCGGGGCCGAAGCCCACGCAGGGAATGCCGTAGCGGCCCATGATGGACACGCCGTTGGTGGAGAAGGTCCACTTGTCCACCACCGGTTTCTCGGCAAACAGGGATTGGTACGCCGCCACCAGCGCTTGGCAGGAGGGGTGCGCTTCCTCGACCACCCAGCAGGGGAAGTAGCACTCGGTAGGATAGACCAAGCCGGTATACGAGGGCCGGGAGTAATCATAAAGGGACACCTGGGCACCCGCCTTCTTCACGGCGGGCAGACGCCGGATCTCCTCCAGCGCCCCTTCCCAGGTCTCGCCGGCGGTGAGCCGGCGGTCGATGGAGATGGCGCAGCCGTCCGCCACGGCGCAGCGGCTGGGCGAGGTATAGAAGATCTCGGAGACGGTAAGCGAGCCCTTGCCCAGGAAAGCGTCGTCGGCCAGGCGTGTGTGCAGCCCCTGAAGCTCGCCCAGGATGGGGCCCATCTTGAAGATGGCGTTGTCGCCCCGCTCCGGCGCCGACCCGTGGGCGCTGACGCCCCGCACCGCCACCTTGATCTCCATGCGGCCCCGCTGGCCACGATGGATCCGGCACGAGGTGGGCTCGGTGGACACCACGAACTCGGGCCGGATGCCGCTCTTCTCCACGAGATACTGCCAGCAGAGGCCGTCGCAGTCCTCCTCCTGCACGGTGCCGGTGACCAGGAGGGTGTAGTCGGCCGCGAGATTGAGGTCCTTGATGATCTTGCCGGCGTAGACCAGGGAGGCCATGCCGCCCTTCTGATCGCTGGCCCCCCGGCCGCCGATGACCTCGTCGTCCTCGTAGCCCTTGAAGGGGTCGAACTTCCAGTTCTCGGGGTTGCCGACACCCACGTTGTCGATATGGGCGTCCATGGCGATGAGGTGCCGTCCGCGGCCAATATAGCCCAGGACGTTGCCCATGGGATCTATTTCCACCCGGTCGAAGCCCACTGCCTCCATCTCCTGCTTGATACGCCGGATGACCTCCTGTTCCTGGCAGCTTTCGCTGGGCAGGGCGATCAGGTCCCGCAGGAATCGGGAGATGGCCGGCTTGTAGCCTTCGGCTTTTTCGAGAACCCGCTTGTAGTCGATGGCCATGATCGTCCTCGCGCGTGTGTGAAGGGAAACGCGAACAGTAGCCTGCGGCTTCCGGGTCGGCGTGTCAAGGGCAATTTCTGCACGGCGCTGTTACGCGGACATGGGTGGCGACCCGCCGACTGCAGACGGCGGTCCATCGGCTGCCCCTTGCCCGGGGGAATCGATGGGGACCGGGAACGCAGCGGGTCCGTCGGGCTTGACACTCTCCACCGTGGGGCAGTAGTTTCAGTCTGTCCGACATCTCTTTCCGCGTCTTGCAGTCGTATCTCGCGCCCTGGGGGAGGGGGAGCTTGACCTCCGAGCCAATCGTCGATCCGAAGTACTGGGCCTTCATCTCTTACAGCCACCACGACCGGGCATGGGCGGAGTGGCTGCACAAGGCCATCGAAACCTACCGCGTCCCGAGGCGCCTGGTCGGGCGCCCCTCCCGCAATGGTCCAGCGCCCTCGCGCCTTTTCCCGGTCTTCCGAGACCGCGATGAATTGCCGGGCTCGGCCGATCTGGGCCGGAACATCGACGAGGCGCTGCAGCGCTCACGCCACATGGTGGTGATCTGTTCCCCGCGATCTGCGATCTCCGTGTGGGTCAACCAGGAAATCCGAAGGTTCAAGGCCCTGGGCCGGGACGACCGCGTGCTCTGTCTGATCGTGGATGGGGAACCGAACGCCAGCGACAGGCCGCACAGTGGACTGCTGGAATGTTTCCCCGAGGCCATCCGGTATAAGGTGAATGCGGCGCAGGAGGTCACCGGGGAGCGGGCCGAGCCGATCGCGGCCGACGTACGCCCCCAGGGCGATGGGAAGCTTAATGCCCGGCTGAAGATTCTGGCGGGATTGCTGGAGGTCGATTTCGACGACCTGAAGCAGCGGGAAAGACGGCGTCGCCTCTGGCGAATCGTGCAGGCGACGGCGGCGGTCGTTGCGGTACTCTTGGCCGTCGGCGCGGTCTGGTATCAGGGGCAGGTGAAGGCCCAGCAGAACACCCGGGCACGGTAC
>JAPLLC010000124.1 GCA_026387775.1 Candidatus Methylomirabilota bacterium
GACGCCGGCCCCACCCCGCTCGAATACATGTTCCTCTCGCTGGCGGGCTGTATCGCCACGATCGGGCGGATCGTCGCCAAGCAGAAGCGGATCACCCTACGGGCGATGGACGTGAAGGTCGAGGGGGAGCTGGACGTGGAGGTCCTGATGGGGCGGAACCCGGACAGCCGGTCGGGATTCACGGGGCTCAAGGTGACGGCTCGCATCGATGCGGACATGTCGAAAGAGGAGAAGGAGCAATTCCTCCACGAGGTGGATCGCCGCTGTCCCGTCTCGGACAACCTCCACAGCCTCACCCCGATGACCTTCGTGGTGGAATAAGAGCACCCGCCCGAGACACTCCACCGCCAAGAGCGGCGCCGGGAACCAAGCCAACGTTGCGGCGAGGCGGGATCGGATGCCTCGGCGCGACGTCCCCGAAAAGCATACCCCTCTCACTCCGCAACACCGGTTGCCCGAGATCCTCAACCCGCGGATACGACTTCACGGCATTCCCGCCTCGTGGACCCCCCCCACCAAGAATTGAAATCGCCCCTCCAGAAATTCAAGCATTTACCTCACAAAAGGTGTCCGGTACCTTTCTTAAGAGGCCTTGGGTTCCGGCGAAGGAAATGACAATCTCGTTGCCCCTCTGGTACGCGACAGCCTCGAATCCGCTCCGATCTTTCGAGTAGCCTAGTGGGCCGGATAGCTGTTGCCAGCCTCCGGGAATCGGAATTAGAGTTTCATCAAGAGCACCTAACCGATACGCATTGCCCGCCATCAAAGCGTAGTCCTGCGTCGAGATCGTCATGGTTTGGCTCCTGTGTCTTTTCGGCGCATCAGCTTCGACACCTCTTCCTCGCTCTTGTCGAGCCAAGTGCCGGTTCCGTCCCACTCCGCATATTTCTCAAGACCATATAGCCGTTCCACCGTTCCACGATCACAATCCAGGGAGAGCGGATTTCGGATGCGGCGGTCGATCACCACGTACAGGGAATTCTTATCTTGTCCCGAATCGTAGATGGCCTTTACCTGTGCCGCGGTGAGGTAGTATCTAGCCTGCTTGATCAGGTCTTCGAGGCGGCCGGGAGAGATTGCAGAGATATTCGCATTCCGAAACCGCACCGGTAGCTCCGCCAGCGGCACCCGGGTCCACGCGGTGCCGTCATGGCGGAAGACGATGTACGGGGGGGTGGGACAGTCGAAGTCGTTATATTCGCTGCCGGACTGCGCGATCGTCACCAAGAAGGTGAGCTCCCCATCGACATCCAGGAGCATGGGGAAGACCCGCGAGCCGAGTTCGCCCGCGTTTTCCCAGGTAACGACTTTGCCGGTCGTGGGGTGTGTGAAGGTGAGTTGGCGCTTTCCGTCGACGCGCTCACCCAGCATCGGGCTCGGCAGCAGGACGGTCTTGCGGGAGACAACGACGATCCCGCCGTCGTGCAAGGCCACCTCCTCCCGCCACGTGAGGGTATTCGACGAGGCGGAGTACACCAGCGCACCCGCCACCGCCAAGACTGCAAGCCCCAGGATCGCCCCGAGGACGAGCCACCACTTGCGAGCGCATGCCCGGCGCTGGCGGGACGGGTTGGCGGTGGGACTCCCTGGCGGCGCGCCTCCGGAGGGGGACCCACTCGGTCCGGTCCCTGCATCACCCTGTCTGTGGTCTTTGGTCGGGTCCATTCAGCCCTCCTTCTCACAGCCGCGCGTCACAGCCCTCGCCAGCCTGCACTCCTATACGGTAGAGAAAAAAGGTACCGGACACCACTTACGCTCCAAGTAATGGAGGGACGTTGCCAAGCAAGACAAGTAAAGGAGATCGGCACACCCCCGCGACGTCCAGCGCGATGCACTGGCCGCCTCCCGCAGCGGGGGGCCGACACGGACGGCTGATGGATTGCTATCAGCGGAGAGTTGTGGAGAGAACGGGGGAAATGCAGAACGGAGCCGCGCCCTGCGGCGGGTGGCGAGGGGATCGTGTGAAACCCGAGCACCGTGGGGACCGGTCATGGCCGCCTCCGAGGGAAGGGGAGGGCTAGCACACTATGCTCCGGGCAGTCGAACGACCGCATCTATACCCCACGGGGGGGGGAGTGGGTCAAGCGGCATCCTGGTCCGCGATGCTATTCGTTCCCGGATCGTACGGCGATGCGGACAACGCGCAGGGCGTCTCGCGCGTTCGTCGCCGTCTCTGCCGCTCAGGTTGTCCCTCTTTACGTGCGCCCCGAACAAAGAGACAACCTCTTCCGTAGGGTTTCCCGTGGTAGAATCCCTCCCGGAGGAGGAACCTCGTGCGTTCCGACGAAGTGATCGCGTATCGGGAGCGATGGCGAGCCGTCGAGGCCGTCATACAGCTATCGCTTCTCCCCCACGTGGATCGCCACGATGCCGCCCGTGAGCAGCCGGTAGGATACGTCCCGAAATCCGGCCTGCTCCATCCAGGCGGCCAGTTCTTTCGGTGGGGGAAACTCGCCCACCGACGCCGGCAGGTACGCGTATGCCGACCGGTGCCCCGAGATCAGCCCGCCAATCACCGGCAGGACGCGGTGGAAATACCAGAGATAGAGGCGCCGGAACAGCCGTCCGGGCGGCGTCGTGAACTCCAGGACCACCGCGCGCCCGCCCGGCTTCAGGACGCGGCGCATCTCGGCGAGCGCCAGGCAGCGGTCCGGCACGTTGCGCAAGCCGAAGGCTACCGTGGCCGCGTCGAAGGCCCCGTCGGGAAACGGCAGGGCCTCGGCCGGCGCCACGGACAGGACCACCCGGCCCGCAAGTCCTGCGCCGTCCGCCTTCTGCCGGCCCCGATCGATCATCGGACCGCTGAAATCCACGCCGGCGATCGTCGCGGTCGGGAACTGGCGGGCGGTCTCCAGCGCCATATCCGCCGTCCCCGTGCACACATCGAGGAGTCGGCCGTCGGCGGGAAGTCGGGTCGCCCGGATCGCCTCGCGCCGCCAGATGCGGTCCCGCCCGGCGCTGAGCAGCCGATTGAGGAAGTCGTAGCGGGGGGCGATGGCGGAAAACATGCGCTCGACCGCCGCCCTCCGCTCCGCCATCTCAACAGAATTCTGACCTTTCACGCCGGTCATTCCGATGCAAGGGGGGATATAGCCCAAACATTTCACCGCAAAGCTCGCAAAGAGCGAAAAGCAAACCAGGATCTGTGGATCGGGCCTCGGACCACGGATGGAAATAGTCCGGCTCGTTCAGACCGGGTGATTCCGGAACCCTCTGGAAACAGCGGGGCTTTCTTTGCGCCCTTTGCGCACCAACAGCCGTTGGTACCGGCGGTTCAACTGCAACGTTCGGGGCTATGTGCGAGGCAGCTCGGGGAACTCGGAGGGGCAGGCAAGGATAGCCAATACGCTTACCGGGTCTCCGCCCCGACACGCCGCTTTGTTTATTGAGGGGTCAGCTTCAGATCCAGGGAAGGGCTGGTTCCGCTCACGACGAGCTTCAGACGGGTGCCCGGCGCAAGGTCGGCGTCATCGCGCAGGTCGTTGAGGCTGGCCAGCTCGAAGCGGCGACCTTCCTCGTTGAGCTCACTTCTGGCGATGCCGCCCAGCGTGTCCCCGGGCTTGACCACGTAGATCTTGAGGCGTCGCTGACTCTTGGCCTCGCCGTACCGCAATCCGTCCAGGTGCGACCGAAACTCATCCCCCTTGACCTCCAGCGGGCCTGGCTCGGCGATCAGGAGGTTCGCCATGGTGTCCACCTTGGCGATCCGCATGGACGTGTCGGGGTGCGTGGCGTCGAAGCCGTGGTAGAGCTGCTGGCCGCGAAGCATCTCGCTCCGCCGCATCCATCGAAGCAGGGCCAGCATCCGCCTCGGGTCATAGCCGGCCCGCCTGGCGTGGCGGAGGCCGACCTCGTCCGCCTCCAGCTCGTAGTCGCGTCCGTAGCCCAGGAGCATGTAATTCGCCAGATGGCTCGAGACCATCGCAGCGGCTGGGGCCGCACCCCCGCGGCTCGCCACCGCGGCAGCGCCCACCCCGAGGATCGTGGCGATCTGCGATCCCAGCGCCTTGGTCATCAGCTTGGCCCCGTGGCGGGAGTTCACATGGGTGGCCTCGTGGCCGAGGATGCCGGCCAACTGGGCCTCGTCGTTCATCTCCCCCAGGATGCCGCGCGTCACGTAGACGAAGCCCCCCGGCAGCGCCATGGCGTTGACGCTCGGATGGTCCACCACCTTGAACTGGAAGCTGAAGCGGGTGTCCGAGACGGCCACCACGCGCTGCCCGACCTGGGCCACGTAGTTCTGGAGATCGGGGGAGTCGTAATAGCCGAACTGCTTGAGGATCTCGGGGTCGGCCTCGCGGCCGATCGTCACATCGGCGGATTCATCGAAGACGGTGAAGGCGCCGCCGGTCCTGGGCAGGAGCCCCACGGCCAGACCGGCTTTCGCCATGACGGACAGAAAGCGGCGGCGGCTCCAGCCGCCATCCGCCGCGCACAACGCGCACCATCCCACGTTCCTTCCTCCCCGATCCGCACAGCCCCTTAGGAGCCGTTACGAAATAACTTGTCCATTCATTGGAATTTCGTTACGGCTCCTTATGCCGTTTCCGGAATTTCTCCGGTCAAGTTATTCTCTGACAACGGCTCACGGGCGGAGCTTGGCCTCGACCACCTTGAGGTTCTGCTTGGCCTTGTTTGCCAGCTCCCCCTGCGGGCTGTACTTCAGATACAGCTTGTACTCGGCGACCGCTTTCCGGTAGAGCGCCTTGTCATCGGTGCCGAGCTTGGCCTTCGTGTGATAGGAGAGCGCGAGGTTGTAGTGGGCCTCGGCGTAGTCGGGCCTCATCTTGACCGACTTCTCGTACTCGGCGATGGCCAGATCCAGCGACTCGAAGACCCGCTCGTGATACATCACGCCGAGCTCGTAATGGGCCTCGGCCTGCATCCGGCGGTCCGGGGGCTTCGCCCCGTCCTGCCCCCCCGTGACGGCCGGAGGCCTGGCGCCGTCCTTGCTGTCCTGCGCCCCCGCCGGCGCCGGCACCCCCACCAGCATCACCAGACACCCCGCCGCCAGCAA
>JAPLLC010000177.1 GCA_026387775.1 Candidatus Methylomirabilota bacterium
CCTTCCGCATTCCGCCTTGCATCTGGACCTTTTTGAGCAGCCTGGGCGAAAATGGGTTTCTTGCAGCCTGCTCTTCGGATCGGCGGCCGGAGGAGTGGTCGTAAGGGGGGAAGACATGGAGACACGGCGACTGGGACGGACGGGACACGACAGCACGGTGGTGACGTTCGGGACGGCGGGGATCGGCAAGGTCGACCAGGCGACGGCAGATATCGCGGTCCAGTTGATTCTGGAACGGGGTGTGAACCACGTCGACGTGGCGCCGAGCTACGGAGAGGCGGAACTCAGGCTCAAGCCGTGGATGTCCTGCCTCCGCGATCGGCGGATCTTTGTCGGTTGCAAGACCAAGCAGCGGACGAAGGAGGCGGCCGAGGCGGAGCTGGCGCGGTCGCTCGATCGGCTGGGGACGGACCGCCTGAACCTCTATCAGCTTCATGCGGTGGGGAAGCTTCACGAACTGGACGAGGTTACCGCCACGGGCGGCGCGCTCGAGGCCCTGATCCGGGCGCGGGAGCAGGGGATCGTCCGCTGGCTCGGCATCACCGGCCACACCCACGACGCTCCCCGCACGCATCTGGAGGCTCTGCGCCGGTTCGACTTCGACACCGTCATGTTCCCGTTGAACTTCGTCCTGTGGGCGGACCCCCGCTACCGCGAAGATGCCGCCGCGCTTCTGGAGACCTGTCGTCGGAAGGACGTGGGGGTCCAGATCATCAAGACGGTCGCCAAGGATCCCTGGGGTGAGCGGACCAGGACGCACACCACCTGGTACGAGCCGTTCACGGATCAGGCGAGCATCGACCGGGCGGTGGCCTTTGTCCTCTCGCAGCCGGTCACGACGCTCACCAGCGCGGGCGATGTCACGGTGATGCCGAAGGTGCTTTTCGCGGCCGAGCGGTTCCGGCCGCTCAGCGCCGCGGAACAGGCAACCCTCGTCGCGACGGCGGACAAATACCACTCGCCGTTCGTCGGATCCTGGGCCTGATGGTCGGATCGAATCGTCAAGGAGGGTTGAGATGGGACCAGAGACCCAACCGAGGCCGCCCTACGAGGTCGAGCGATCCGCGCGGCACGCAGAGCGGCCGGGATTCCGTATCAACGAGCTGCAGATCGGCCCCAGCCAGGAGGTTCCCTGGCATTACCACACCGAGATCCGGGACACGTTCTATGTGCTGCAGGGGCGAGTGCGAATCCATCTGCGCGGTCCGGAAGGTGAGGTCTGCCTTGGTCCGGGCGAGACGACAACGGTGGAGGTGGGCCGGCCACACCGGGTGACCAACGCCGGCACAGGATCGGCGGTCTTCCTGAATCTGCAAGGCCTGGGCGAGTACGACTTCATCCCATTCTCCTGATCCCGAAGCCACTCGACGATCGGAGCCGCATGGACATTCTCCCGCTGTTGGACGAAATCCAGACCATCGCCCGGAACGGGCTCGCCTTCAGCGCGAACCCCTACGACCGGGAGCGGTACGAGCGCTTGCTCGACCTGGTCACCCGCTACTACGGTCAGGCGCTCGACCTTCCGCCGGCCGAGATCCGGAGCCGCCTGGGGGCCGAACTGGGCTACATCACCCCCAAGATAGGCGCCGAGGCGGCGCTCTGCGACGCGCAGGGGCGCATCCTGCTGGTCCGGCGCTCGGACGACGGGCGCTGGTGTCTTCCCTGCGGCTGGGTGGAGCCCAACGAATCTCCGGCCGAGGCGGCGGTGCGCGAGGCGCGGGAGGAGACAGGACTTGCCGTGCGCGCGACGCGGCTGGTGGATGTGTTCACCCGGAAGCCCGATCAGGGACATGGTCCCCACTCGGCCGTCGCCGTCGTGTACCTGTGCGAGGTGGTGGGGGGGACGATGCAGCCGTCCCACGAGGTGACGGAGGCGCGCTACTGCGTGATCGAAGAGGTCTCCGGCTGGCACGAGCTGCACCGGCACTATGCCGAGGCCGCGCACGCGGCCTGGCTGAAGGCGCGGCCGGCCGGCTGAGAGCGAGCCGCTCCGCCCCCGGGGACGTTGCGGCGTTGACGGCGTTGTGCTAGGCTCCGCGCCAGGCTGTCTTGACGAGGAGAGACCCCATGCCACGCGGACCGCGCTTGGACGCTCCGGGAACCCTGCATCACGTCATGGCGCGGGGTCTGGACCGGCAGTCGATCTTCCGGGACAGCCGCGATCGGGAGGATTTCCTCCAGCGCCTGCGGCTCCTGGAGGAGGCGGGGGCGTTCGCGATCTACGCGTGGGCTCTCCTGCCGACACATTTTCACCTCCTGGTCCGGACGGGGAATCGCCCGCTGCCGCGCTCCATGCGGTCTTTGCTGACCGGTTATGCCGGAGTCTTCAACCGGCGCCATCGCCGCGCCGGGCATCTCTTCCAGAATCGGTACAGGTCGGTCGTGGTGGAGGAGGAGCCGTACTTCCTGGAGCTGGTGCGGTACCTACACCTCAACCCGATCCGGGCCGGCCTGGTGTCGGACCTTGCCGGGCTGGATCGGTATCCGTACTGCGGTCACGCCGCCCTGATGGGGAGCGCGGAGCGCCCGTGGCAGGACACCGAGGCGGTGCTGCAGCGGTTCGCCGGCCGGCCGCGGGCGGCGCGGGAGCGGTACCGGGTCTTCGTCGCCGAGGGGCTGGACCAGGGGCGGCGTCCCGAGCTCGTGGGGGGCGGCCTCGTGCGCAGCGCCGGGGGGCGGGATGCGGTCCGCGACCTGCACCGGGCGCGGGAGATTCACGCGGCGGACGAGCGGATCCTGGGCGGGAGCGAGTTCGTGACCGGTGTGCTGCGCCAGGCGGCGCGGACGGGGGTGCGTGCGCTGCGGGGGCGATGGCGAAATCTGGACGCGGCGGCGCTCCTCCGCAAGGTGTGCCAGGCCGAGCGGCTGCCCGTGGAGGGGCTGCTCGGGGGCGGTCGGCGACCCGCCGTCTGTCGCGTGCGGGAGGGGATCGCCTATCTGTGGGTGGAGCATCTGGGGCGCAGCGGGCGGCAACTCTCGGCGGCGCTGGGGATCCGGCCCGAGTCGGTGTACCGGGCGGCCCGCCGGGGGGCGGACGATCAGGAACGGTGGCGCCGAATCCTGGCAGGCCGCTGAAAATGGCCCATCTGCGGCGTTGGCTTGCTTGGGCACTCGTTGCGGCGTACTCGCAGTACGCCTCTCTCGGCCCTGCGCGCGCCGCCTTGCATCTGGACCTTTTTGAGCAGCCCGGGTGAAAGCGGGTTATTCAGCAATCTGCTAAGGTGTGGCCTCCGGACATATCGAAGGCGCGACGGCGGAGGGAGGGCGGGATGGACTGGAAGGCGATGTATGCGGCGCGGATGGGGCAGGTCGAGCCTTCGTCCATCATGCAGCTCATCCGGGTGATGGCGGAGCGGCCGGTGATCAACTTCGCCTCGGGGCTCCCGGATCCGGCCGGGTTCCCGGTGGAGGCGCTGCGCGAGGCGGCTTCCGCGGTCCTGACGGACGATTGGCGGGGCGGGCTGCAGTACGGCGAGGCGAACGGGTACCGCCCGCTCCGCGAGTGGGTGGCGGCGGACCTGAGCCGGCGGGGGGTGCCCACCGCGCCGGGCGAGGTCCTGATCGTGAGCGGCTCGCAGCAGGGGATCGACCTCGTGGCTCGCGCTCTGCTGCAGCCGGGGGACGTGGTCCTCACGGAGAATCCCAGCTATCTGGCCGCCCTGCAAGTCTTCGCCTCGTTCGAGACGGCGATCTGGCCGATCGCGACCGACCCGGACGGTCTGGACGTCGACCTCGTCGCCGCGGCGCTGCGCAGAACGGACGTCAAGCTCCTCTACGTGATGCCGAGCCACCAGAACCCGTCCGGAGGGACGCTGCACGAGACAAGGCGGCGTCCCCTACTCGAGGCGGCGGCGCACACGGGGATTCCCGTCCTGGCGGACGAGGCCTACCTGGACCTCCGCTACGACCCGGGAGATCCCGCCCCCCTGGCGGCGTCGCTTCCCGGGGCGCCTGTCCTCACGGTGGGGACATTCAGCAAGGTCATCGCGCCCGGCCTCCGGGTGGCTTGGATCGCGGGGCCGGAAGAGGTGATCGAGCGGCTGTCGCTCCTGAAGCAGGTCACGGACCTGCACACCAACTCCCTCACGCAGCGAATCGTCTACCACTACCTGGCCGGCGGACACTTGCCGGGGCAGGTGGCGCGCCTCCGGGCCGCCTACCGGGAGAAGCGGGACGCCCTCCTCGAGGCCCTGAACCGGCACCTGGCCGGGAAGGCGACCTGGACGCGGACGGCGGGCGGGATGTTTCTGCTGCTCAGTCTGACCAAGGGGGCATCGGCCGGGGCCGTGCTCCCCGCGGCGCTGGACCATGGGGTGGCTTTCGTGCCCGGCGCGCCGTTCTTCCCGGCCGGCGGCGGCGAGGAGACCATGCGGCTGAACTTCGTCAGCCCGCCGCTCGCCGATATCGATGAGGGGGTGGCGCGGCTGGCGAAGGCGATCGGGTAGCAGGCTGCTGAAAAAGGCCCATCTGCGGCGTTGGCACGCTTGGGCACTCGTTGCGGCGTACTCGCAGTACGCCTCTCTCGGCCCTGCGCGCGCCGCCTTGCATCTGGACCTTTTTGAGCAGCCTGAGTGAAAGCAGGTTCTTCAATAACCTGTTAGCCAAGGACCGACACGACAAGGTTGGGGACATGCAACGGATCACGCGCGATCACATCGTGTACTCGCTGGACAAGGCCCACACCCCTGTGGCGACGATTGACCCGGGAAGCGAGCTGTGCTTCGAGACCTGGGATGCCCGGACGGGGAGCATCACGAGCGAGCGGGACCTGCTGGACCGGCCGCACCCGAAGGGGCCGAACCCCGCCACGGGGCCCGTCTGCGTGCGAGGGGCTCAGCCCGGCGACGCCCTGATCGTCACCATCCTGGAGATCGGCCTGGCCGACCGAGGGTACACGGGCACCCGGCCGGGGCAAGGGGTGCTCGGTCACCTGATCCGAGAGCACCGCACCAGGCTCTTCGACATCGTGGACGGGCAGGTGGTCTTCAGCCAGCGCATCCGATTCCCCGTGCGTCCCATGGTGGGCGTGATCGGGACCGCGCCGGACGGGGACGGCGTCGCCACGCTGCATCCCGGCCCCCACGGCGGCAACATGGATCACACCGACGTGAGGGTCGGCGCGCAGGTGCACCTCCCCGTGTTCGTGCCGGGGGCGCTCCTTTTCGTCGGGGACGTCCACGCCAGCATGGGGGACGGGGAGATCTCCATCACAGCGCTGGAGATCTGCGGCGAGGTTCGCGTCAAGGTCGACATCGCCAAGGGCGAGGGTATCCGGCGGCCGTGGATCGAGTTTCCGGACCGCTGGATCACCACCGGGGACGGGCCCGGCATCGCCGAGGCGATTCGCATGGCCGCGGAAGAGATGGCCGGGTTCCTGATGCGCCGCCTGGACCTGACGGCGGACGAGGCGTACATGCTGCTCTCCATCCGGGGCGATGCCCGGGTGTCGCAATGCGCGGAGCCGTCGATGGTCGCGGCCACCGCTCGGGTCGTCATGCCCAGACTGGCGGGCTGCTGAACAGGCCCATCCTGCGTGCCCGGCTGCCGGCAGATCGCGCGGTCTGGCTCATGCGAGAACATCTTCTTATGCCATTCGTCTACATCGTGCAGTGTAAAGACGGTTCGCTCTACACGGGGATCGCCAAGGACGTCGCGCGGCGCCTGGCGGAGCACCAGGCCGGCCGCGCCTCGCGCTACACGCGATCCCGGCTCCCGGTGCTCCTGGCCTGGAGCCGCCGGGTGCCCTCCTGGAGCCACGCGCTGCGCGAGGAGCACCGGATCAAAGCGCTCCCGCGGACGGCGAAGCTGGCCCTCGTGCAGGCGGCGCCCCGCCCCGGGCGCTTACGCGGCGCGGCGCGGAGCGCCCGATGAGCCGGCCGCTCTTGGTGAGCTGCGAGGGGATCGGCAAGGCGTACGGCGTGCAGCCGCTCTTCGAGAGCCTCTGCTTCAGCCTCGCCGAGGGGGATCGGGTGGGCCTGGTGGGTCCGAACGGTTCGGGAAAGACCACCCTCCTCAGGATTCTGGCCGGGCTCGATTCGCCGGACGCGGGCACGCGGTCGGCTCGAAAGCTTCTCCGCCTGGGCTACGTCCCGCAGGACCCGACGTTTCCCGAGGGGGCCACGGTCGAGGAGATCGTGCGGGCGGGGCTCACGCCGGACGATCTGGAGACGGCCGGGCGGGTGGCGGCCACCCTGGGTCGGGCGGGCCTCGCGGACCCGCGCCAGACCGTCGCCCTCCTTTCGGCGGGCTGGCGGAAGCGATTGGCGATCGCGCGCGAATTGGTGGGGGGGCCCGATCTCTTGCTGATGGACGAGCCGACGAACCATCTGGACCTGGAGGGCATCCTCTGGCTGGAGGATCTCTTGGCGGCCGAGGTCCCGGCGTATCTCGTGATCAGCCACGACCGGTACTTCCTGGAGAACGTCACCGACCGCGTGCTGGAGCTCAACCCTTGCTATCCCCAGGGACTGTTCGAGGCGGACGGGTCGTACAGCGCCTTCCTGCTCAAGCGGGAGGAGTTCCTGCGGAGCCAGGCGGCTTCCCAGGAGGTGCTCGCCAACAAGGTGCGGCGCGAGGTGGAATGGCTGCGCCGCGGACCCAAGGCCCGGACGCGCAAGTCGTCGGCCCGGATCAAGGCGGCGGGGCTGATGATCGGGGAACTCGCGGCGGCCCAGGCGCGTGCCGTGACGGCGATCGCCGGGATCGAGTTCACCGCCTCGGGCCGGCAGTCGAAGAAGCTCCTGCTGGCGCGGGATCTCGCCAAGACGATGGGCGACCGGCGGATCCTGGAGGGCCTGAACCTGACCCTCACCCCCGGGATGCGGCTCGGGCTCCTCGGGGCGAGCGGAAGCGGCAAGAGCACGCTGCTCGATCTGCTGGCGGGACGGCTGGCCCCCGATGGGGGCGAGATCGAGCGCGCCGATGGGCTGCGGGTCGTGCGGTTCTCCCAGGATCGGGAGGGGTTCGACCCGGCGCTCTCGCTGCGGCGGACCCTGGCCCCCGAGGGAGACGCCGTGGTCTATCGGGATCGCTCCGTCCACGTGGTCTCGTGGGCCAAGCGGTTCCTCTTCCGGGCCGAGCAGCTCGAGACGGCGATGGGCCGGCTCTCCGGCGGGGAGCGGGCGCGCGTCTGCATCGCCCGGCTGATGCTCGAACCGGCGGACCTCTTGCTCCTGGACGAGCCGACCAACGATCTGGACATCCCGACGCTGGAGGTGCTGGAGGAGAGCCTGGCCGAGTTCTCGGGCGCCCTGGTGCTGGTCACGCGGGACCGGTTTCTCTTGGATCGAGTCTCCACCGCGATCCTCGCCCTGGACGGGGCGGGCGGGGCGGTCTTCTATGCCGACGTCGCCCAGTGGGAGGCGGCGCGTGCGGATCGGGAGGCGGCCGATCGCGAGGCGCAGGCGCCCGCTCCCCGTCCCGCGCCTGCCGCCCCGCCACCGCGCGTTGCCCGCGGCCTCAAGCGGCTCACCTACCAGGAGCAGCGCGAGTGGGAGCAGATGGAGGAGACGATCCTGGCCGCGGAGACGGCGCTGACCGAGTGCCAGGCGGCGGTGGAGGACCCGGCCGTCGCATCGGACCCGGCGGCCCTGCGGGCGCGCTGGGAGGCGCTGGAGTCGGCCCGCGCCGAGGTGGCCCGGCTCTACGCGCGCTGGGCGGAGCTGGAGGTCAAGCAGGGGTAAGCGGCGGGGCCGCGACAGGGCCCAGCGGGCTCGGGTCGGGTCACCGGTCTTCAGGAGGTGTCTATGAAGCGCATTGCTGTCTTGGATGACTACCAGGGTGTGGTGCTCGGCCTGCCCGTCTGGGAGCGGCTGAAGGGGCGGGCGACGGTCGAGGCGTTCCGGGACACGCTGACGGACGAGGAGGCGCTGGTCCGGCGGCTGACCCCCTTCGAGATTGTCGTGCTGATCCGCGAGCGGACGCGGTTTCCCGCCTCGCTGCTGCGAAGCCTCCCCCGCCTGGAATTCCTGGTCATGACGGGTCGGAACACCGGCCACGTGGACATCTCGGCGGCGACCGAGTGCGGCGTCATGGTGACGGAGACGGGAGGCTCGGGGGCCGGGCCCGTGGAGCTGACGATCGGGCTGATGATCGCCGCGGTGCGCCGAATCGCGCAGGAGGATCGGGGGTTGCGCGCGGGGCAGTGGCAGAGCAGCGTGGGCATCGAGTTGTCGGGGAAGACGCTCGGCATCCTCGGACTCGGGCGGATCGGGAGCCGCATCGCGGAGTTCGGGCGGTTCCTGGGAATGCGAGTGCTGGCCTGGGGGCCGACGCTCACGGCCGAGCGGGCCGCCAAGAGCGGCGCCGCCTTCGTGCCGCTGGAGACGGTGTTTCGGGAGAGCGACGTGGTGAGCTTGCACCTGCGCCTCTCCGAGCAGTCCCGCGGCCTGGTCACCTCCGCGCATCTGGCCCTGATGAAGCCCACGGCCTACCTGATCAACACGGCGCGAGGGCCGCTGGTGGACGAGGCGGCGCTGGTGGAGGCGCTGCGCGAGCGGCGGATCGCCGGCGCGGCGCTGGACGTCTACGACGTGGAGCCGCTCCCGCCGGATCACCCGCTCCTCGGCCTCGAGAATGCGCTCCTGACGCCGCATCTGGGCTACGTCACCGAAGAGGCGTACCAGGTGTTCTTCCGCCAGGCGGTCGAGAACATCGAGTGCTACCTGGACGAGCAGTTGCCGCCTCGTGCGCTGAACCCGGAGACGCTGACGCGACGCCGATGAGCGAGTGGCGAGCGCGGAGCGTCCTCTTCGATCTGGACGGGACGCTGACCGACCCGGCCGACGGGATCGTGGGCTGCATCCGGCATGCCCTCGAATCGCTGGGGGCTCCGGTACACTCCGCCTCCCGGCTCACCCGCTGCATCGGCCCACCGCTGCGCGAGTCGTTCGCGATGCTCCTGGGCCATCCGGGAGAAGCGGTCGTCGAGGAGGCGGTGCGGCGGTATCGGGAACGGTTCGAGGCGTGGGGGATGTATGAGAACCGGGTCTATCCCGGCATCCCCGAGCTGCTCGGAGAGATCGGGCGCATGGGCTGGAGCGCCTACGTCGTGACCTCCAAGCCGCGGATCTACGCCCGGGAGATCCTCGATCACTTCGATCTGCGCCGCTTCTTCGCCGGAGTCCACGGGAGCGAGATGGACGGGAAGCTGTCACGGAAAGGCGAGCTGCTTGCGCATGTCCTGGTCGCGGAGTCGCTCGTGGCCGGGGATGCGGTCATGGTGGGGGATCGGGCCGAGGACATTCTGGGGGCCCAGGCGACCGGGATTGCGTCGATCGGCGTGACGTACGGCTACGGAAACCTGGAGGAGCTGCGCGCGGCGGGACCGACCCGGATCTGCGAGGATCCGGCGTCGGTGCTGGCGGCGCTCCAAGACCATTATCGGGAGGAGAGATGATGACCGAGTATGCCGGACCGACCTGCGTTCTCTGCGGCGTGAAGGCCTGCACCGCCGAGCCGGAGACGAAGACACCTCCGGGTTTCTGCCCCATGCCGGCGGAGGCCGAGCTCCTGGCGGAGGTGGAGCAGACCTACCTGGAGCGAGATGACATCAAGCGCCTGGCGCTGGAGTCGGCCCGCACAGAGGCGGCCGGCTACTGCCGCAGCACCCGGGTCGAGGAGATCATGGACTTCGCGCGCCGCATGGGATTCCACCGGCTGGGAATCGCGCACTGCGTCGGCCTGATGCAAGAGTCGAGGGCGGCACGGGACATCTTCGTGGCCGGCGGATTCGAGGTGTTCACGGTCTGCTGCAAGGCGGGATCGATCGACAAGGAGAAGCTCGGCATCCGAGACGAGGAGAAAGTGCGCCCCGGCCAGTATGAGGCGATGTGCAGCCCGGTGGGGCAGGCGGCACTCTTGGCCAAGGCCGGGACGGACTTCAACGTCGTGATCGGCCTCTGCGTCGGCCACGACAGCCTGTTCTTCATGCACTCCAAGGCGCCGGCGACGGTCCTCGTGGCGAAAGACCGCGTCCTGGGCCACAACCCGGTCGCCGCGCTCTACACGAGCCACTCCTACTACCGGCGACTGACGGAGCAGAAGCCACGAAAGGAGAGTCAGCCATGAACCGACAAGACATCCAGACCCTCTATGAGTTCAACCGATGGGCCAACGGCCGGACGCTGGAGGCGGCGGAGAAACTGGGCCCGGACGCCTTTCTCAAGGACCTCAAGAACAGCTTCCCCTCGATCCGGGACACGCTCGCCCACATCCTGGGGGCCGAGTGGATCTGGCTGCGACGCTGGAAGGGAGAGTCTCCGGCGAAGCTTCTCGCGCTCTCCGAGTTCCCGACGGTGGCCAACCTGCGGGAACGGTTTGGCGCCGTCGACGCGGAGCGGGGTGCGTTTCTGGCGTCGCTCACGGAGGAGGGCCTCCAGCAGCCGTTCGACTACAAGGATCTGGCGGGAAACCCCTATCGTCTGCCCAAGGTCCAGACCATGCAGCACGTGGTGAATCACGGGACGTATCATCGCGGCCAGATCACGACCATGCTTCGGCAGCTCGGGGCGACCCCCATCGGCACCGACCTGAGCCGGTTCTACCTGGATCGCGCGGCCGGGAAGTGAGCCGGAACGGCGGCGGGCGAAGGTGCTCAAGACAAAGATGGCAGAATTGGTGAAGTGGAGGGATCAAGATGGCAGAAAAGATGCGTCTGTGTAAGTGCGGCTGCGGACGGAAGTTAGACGATGCGAATTCGGATTTCCTTATGCCCTCGCACAAGAAAGCGTTGAAGGACTCACGAAAGAAGACATTTGCGCCCCCGACACGGAAGGCGCCTCGACGCTGACGATCACCCTTATGGGAGGAGCGCAGTTGGCGCGGGTGGGCACGTGGTGCCCCCGCAACTGCGCAGGAGGGGCTTCGGAGGAATCTGCGTGCCGAGGCTAGAGATCGATCACCATCCCTTCGGCGGCTGCAAGACACTCGACCGCGGCGCCTGCGGAACGGATTCGTTCCCGGCAGACTTCCACCTGCCGGTCCAGTTCGTCGTCGGTGCGGTCCGGGTCGTGATGGACAAGCCCAAGGCGTTTCACCCCCGCTTCGATGGCCAGATCCGTGGCGTCGCCAAAGGTGGAATGTCCCCAGCCGCGCGTGAGCGTGTATTCTTCATCCGTGTACTGGGCGTCATGAAACAGCAAATCCGCTCCGCGGCAGAATTCCACGTATTGCTCCCGGCTCAGCCCGCCCTCGTGCTGGAATCTGAGCTCATTGTCGGTGAGGAAAATGAAGGTTTTCCCCCGTTCAATGATCTTGAAACCGTAACCACCGTTGGGATGATTGAGCGCTACAGGGCAGAACGCCAATCCGCCCATACAACAATTGCCGGGTTCCAGGTGCGGCCGGTCACAGTGAAAGTTGAACGTGGCTCGCAGATGCGTGAAGTCGACAGGGAAATAGGGCGCCTCCATCTGGTGGGCCAGATACCTTCTGATGGAGCTTTCGGCATGCGCCCCGCCGCAGAAAGTGATGGAGAATCGGTCAGAATAGGCCGGCTGAAAAAAGGGAAACCCGAGCAGGTGGTCCCAATGGGAATGCGTGAAGAGAAACCGAACCTGAGAGATCTCTCGTTCCTGACTCAACACCTTGCCGAGATTCCGCACGCCTGAGCCCGCGTCAATGATAACGACCTGTCCCGTGGCTGTCCGTATCTCCAGACAGGTGGAGTTCCCGCCATAGCGCAGGGTGGTGGGCCCCGGCGAAGTGATTGAGCCGCGGCACCCCCAGACAGTGATCTTCATGGCTCCCCCGGTTGTTGCTGCCCGCGCGTTCGAGGCTTCGTGGACGCTTCTATGAGTGGCGCTCCCGGATCTTGAGTCGGTGAAACCCAGGTCATGAGGACTTCCGGGTGATGGTGGGGTGATTGGTGGCGGCTACGTCTTCCGGAGCCGCGCGGCGCAACTGGCGTCACGAAGCCGGCGCAGGGACCACCCGTGCCGAAACACGCGGGAGGATACCGCAACTGGGTCGATCGGTGTCAAGCGAAAAGGTGCAATGCCAAAACCCCTCCTCCCGGCGCTTAGACTTGGTCTGGCTGGGGAACCACGCAGGGCTCGAGCCAGCCACCCCGTGTCGGCCGCTCCCGGGATCGCCTCTCGCCGAGCCCGGTTTCCGCTTGACACCCGCAGATGTCCTGCGGCATCTTTCATCCATCGGGTTGCTCATCTGTGGGTCATGGATATGTCGGACGCCCCGTCTCCAGTTTCAGCATCAGCGGTCGCAACTGCGGTCAAGGACGCCCTGCCACCGCACGGGCCTCAGACTGTACCCGCAGCCGGCACCGACTCCCTGCCGCGAGCCACCGGTCCTGAAAAGGCCGCCTGGATCCTGACGGCGGCGGGTCTCCTGTTTATCCTACACTTCAAGC
>JAPLLC010000305.1 GCA_026387775.1 Candidatus Methylomirabilota bacterium
ACCTGCTTCTTCGCCATCAGCGGCGTGCTCCCGCGCGAGGAGGCCATCGCCGCCATCAAGCATGCCATCGAGAAGACCTACGGGAAGCGGGGCGAGTCCGTGGTGAAGAAGAACTTCGCCGCCGTGGATGCCGCCCTGGACCATCTCCACGAGGTGAAGGTGCCCGGCCAGGTGACCAGCGCATTCGACCTTCGGCTGCCGGTTCCGACGGCGGCCCCCGAATTCGTGCAGAAAACCCTGGGCAAGATCATCGCCGGCGAGGGTGATGCTCTGCCGGTCAGTGCTTTCCCCCAGGACGGCACGTTTCCCACGGGCACAACCCAGTGGGAGAAGCGGAACATCGCCCTGGAGATCCCGGTGTGGGATGCGGACATCTGCATCCAGTGCGGGAAGTGCATCCTGGTCTGCCCGCACGCGGTCATCCGCAGCAAGGTCTATTCCCCCGACCTCTTGAAGAACGCGCCGTCGACGTTCAAGTCCGCCCCGGCGCGCTGGAAGGAGTTCAAGGATCAGAAGTACACGCTGCAGGTGGCCCCCGAGGACTGCACCGCCTGCGAGCTGTGCATCGAGGTCTGCCCGGTCAAGAACAAGCAGGAGACGCGGCTCAAGGCCATCAACATGGCGCCGCAACCCGCCATCCGCGAGGCGGAGCGGGCCAACTGGGAGTTCTTCTTGAAACTGCCCGAGATGGATCGGAGCCTGCTGAACACCGCCCAGGTGAAGGATGTTCAGCTCCTGGAGCCGCTCTTCGAATTCTCCGGGGCTTGCGCCGGCTGCGGCGAGACTCCGTATGTGAAACTCCTGACCCAGCTCTTCGGCGACCGGGCCATGATCGCCAACGCCACCGGCTGTTCCTCGATCTACGGCGCCAACCTCCCCACCACCCCCTACGCCTTCAACCGCGACGGGCGAGGGCCGACCTGGAACAACTCGCTGTTCGAGGACAATGCCGAGTTCGGCATGGGGATGCGCCTGGCGGTGGACAAGCAGAGCCAGTATGCGAAGGAGTTGGTCCAGCGCCTCAGCGGACAGCTCGGCGACGAACTGGTGAAAGGCCTCTTGGAGGCCAACCAGTCCACCGAGGCGGGCGTCAAGGCCCAGCGCGACCGGGTGAAGGTCCTGAAGCAGAAGCTGCAGGGGATCAAGTCCAGCGAGGCGCAGGGGCTCCTCGGGTTAGCGGACGCACTGGTCAAGAAGAGCGTCTGGGTCCTGGGCGGCGACGGCTGGGCCTACGATATCGGGTACGGCGGCCTGGACCACGTGCTGGCCTCGGGCTACAACGTGAACGTCCTGGTGATGGACACCGAGGTCTACTCCAACACCGGCGGTCAGATGTCCAAGGCGACCCCGCGCGGGGCCGTGGCCAAGTTCGCGGCGGGCGGGAAGCCGCGGCCCAAGAAGGATCTGGCCATGATCGCCATGACCTACGGGAATATCTACGTGGCCCGGGTGGCCTTTGGCATGAACGACATGCACACGGTGCGGTCGTTCCTGGAGGCCGAGGCGTACGACGGCTGCTCTATGATCATCGCCTACAGCCATTGCATCGCCCACGGGTACGACCTGAAACACGGTCTGGACCAGCAGAAGGCGGCGGTCCAGTCGGGCCACTGGCCGCTCATGCGGTACAACCCCGACCTGGTCAAGCAGGGAAAGAACCCGCTGGTCCTGGACAGCAAGGCCCCCAGCATCACGCTGGACAAGTTCGAGAACAACGAGACGCGCTTCACCATGCTGACCCACAGTGACCCCGAGGCCGCCAAGCGCTTGCTGCAGACCGCGCAGGAAGAGGTGAGCGCGCGCTGGCGTCTGTACGAGCACTGGGCGGCCATGCCGGGCACGGGCGCGACAGAGGAGAAGGCGCAATGAGCGATCTGTCGACGAGCTATCTGGGCCTTTCGCTGAAGAACCCGCTGGTGGTGTCCCCGTCCCCGCTGTGCGAGGACCTGGGGGCCATCCGCAAGATGGAGGACGCCGGCGCATCGGCGGTGGTGCTGCATTCGCTCTTCGAGGAGCAACTCACCCTCAACAGTCAGGACCTGGACCGGTTTCTCACCAGCGGGACCGAGAGCTTCGCCGAGGCCCTGAGCTACTTCCCCGATATGGGGCAGTTCAAGCTCGGCCCCGAGGCGTACCTGGAGCACATCCAGAAGGCGAAGAAGGTGGTGAAGATCCCGATCATCGGAAGCCTGAACGGTGTCTCCACCGGCGGCTGGGTCAGCTACGCCAAGAAGATCGAGCAGGCCGGGGCCGACGCCTTGGAGCTCAACGTCTACTACATCGCGACCGATCCCGACATGAGCGGCCCTCAGGTGGAACAGATGTACGCCGACCTGGTGCGGGACGTGCGGGGCAGTCTCAAGATCCCGGTGGCGGTGAAGCTGGGGCCGTACTTCAGCTCGATGGCCTCCGTGGCGCGCCGTCTGGACCAGGCGGGAGCGAACGGGCTGGTGCTCTTCAACCGCTTCTACCAGCCCGACTTCGACCTGGAGAAGCTCGAGGTGACCCCCAACCTCAACCTGAGCCGCTCCGAGGAACTCCGGCTCCGGCTCTGCTGGGTAGCCATCCTCTCCGGGCGGATCAAGGCCGACATGGCGATCACCGGCGGCGTGCACACGGCCGAGGACGTGATCAAGAGCATGATGGCCGGGGCCAAGGTGGCCATGATGACCTCGGCCCTCCTGAAGAACGGCATCGAGCACCTGAAGACGGTGCTGGGCGGCATCGGGGACTGGATGGAGAAGCACGAGTACGCCTCCATCCGCCAGATGCAGGGCAGCATGAGCCAGAAGTCGGTGGCCGAGCCCGCCGCCTTCGTCCGCGCCAATTACATGAAGGTGCTCCGCTCGTATGCGCTGCGGTAGCCGACCGGCCTTGGCCGTGCGGCGGACCTGTCGTTTCGGCGAGTGAGAGACGCGCGCGAGCGATGTGGTGTATCGGGAAAGAGGGATGCGCCCTGGTGGGAGACAGAAGCGACCACCAGGGCGTCCCCGTCTCTGCGCCGGCTCGTTGACCGACGGATCGGTCTTGCGCCGGAAGAGCGGGCACGCGGAAAAGGAGGGGTCCCATGGAAGCGGTCACCCAAAACAGTCCCAGCCCATCGCTCCCCCGTCTCGGCATGCCGGCCCCTCCTTTCCAGGCCGAGACCACACACGGGACGATCCGGCTGGCGGACTTTGCGGGGAGCTGGCTGATTCTGTTCTCCCATCCGGCCGACTTCACCCCCGTGTGCACCACCGAGCTGGTGGCCTTCGCCCAGATCGCCCCCGAGCTCAGGCAGCGGAACGTGGAGCTCCTCGGCCTCTCCATCGACAGCACCTACTCCCACATCGCCTGGGTGCGAGCCATCGAGCAGCATTTCAAGACCACGATCCCCTTCCCGGTCATCGCCGATCTGAACAAGGAGATCGCGACCCTCTACGGCATGATCATGCCCGGCGAGAGCAAGACGGAGACCAGCCGCTGTGTCTTCGTCATCGACCCGAACGGGATCCTCCGGGCCATGATCTATTACCCGCTCACCACCGGCCGGAACACGGACGAGATCCTGCGTCTCATCGACGCCCTGCAGACCGCCGACAAGCACGGCGTCGCCACGCCGGCGAACTGGCGGTCCGGCGACAAGGTCATCCTGCCGCCGCCCAAGACGATCGAGGGGGCGGCAGAGCGCCTGAAGGCGGGCTACGAATGCACCGACTGGTTCTTCTGCAAGAAAGAGCTGCCGAAGGACGGGTAGGGAGGGAACCTTCCATGCCCTGCGTGAAACCCGACGGCACGCTGGAGCCGATGGCGCAGGCTATCATCCGGGTCCTGCGCACGCCCCACACGGCGGAAGAAATCTGCGATTACCTCCGCCTTCCCCTCTACCGCGTGCGGAGCACGGTCCGGGAGCTCGTCGAGGCAAGCCTGGTAGCCGAGACAGACGGGCAGTTCTCTCTTACGGGCGCCGGCGCGGAGCGCGTCCGGCACCAGGCCTAACTTCACACTGCACCTCTGCGGGTGCGTCCGACGGCCTCGCATAGTCAGGGCGCCGGACGCAACCGAATGTCTCCGTTCGACCCCTCTGCTCGCATCTGATCACTTCAAGAGGCCGCCGTGCGC
>JAPLLC010000188.1 GCA_026387775.1 Candidatus Methylomirabilota bacterium
GCCTTCCCGATCGCCAGGGCGGTATCGGGGAAGAAGGTGGCGATTCCCCGCGCCTCGCGCGCGGCGTAGGGGAGGCTCAGCGTCCGATCCTGGAAGTCGGGATTCCCCATGGCGAAGATGGTCGGCGTTCCGGTCTGCTCCTTGGCCCGGGTGAACTGCATCAGGCTGGCGCTGGTGTAGTAGTACAGCGGCGTCTCCTGGAGAAGGTAGCGGCCCGGGGCCGGCATCAGGGCCTGAAACGGGAGGTAGTGCAGGGGGCCGTGGGGGACGATGACGAGTTCTTTGGGCATGCGGCCCTGGAGGCCGGGGCGGACGAAGTCGTTGAAGAGTGCCTGAGCGATTCGCGCCGTCTCCTCCTGGCGGTCGCGAGAGGCAACCAGCGTGCGGAAGGCCTGGATCCGTTCCGTCACTCGCTGACGGCCGATCGGGAGACTTTGCACCGACACCGCCCCGCGCTCCACCGTCCACAGGATCGTCCGGCCCTGCTCGGTCACGAAGTACTCCAGGAGCAGGGAGCCTTCCGGCAAGAGCGCCTGCACCTGGGGCAGCGTGAGAGGCTCCACGGTCATGAGGGAGGCCTGTTCGCGATCCACCTGCCGGACGCGCTGGAGGAACGCCTGATACGCCTGCCGAGCTACCTCCAATTCTTGGCGCAGGGCCGGGGAGTCGTCGGGCAGCGCCTTCAAGGCGCTGATCCGCTCCCGCAGGGCTCGCTCCTCGGCCATCAGAGATTCGCTCCGGCCCCGGCTGAGTGTCACCCGGTTGCCCAGCAGGTCCAGAAAGGCGCGCGCCCGGGCCCGCTCGCTGATCTCGAACGCCTCGGTCGCTTTCCCGCGATCGAGGAGCGCCAGGACGAGGTTCTCGTAGATCCCGATCTTGTCCTCGAAGAAAGACTCGCGGAGCTCCTCGGATTGCAGGAGGCTCCGCAGATCCTCGATCCCCGCCACCGCTTGGCGGAGAGACGCCTCCGCTTCCGGGAGCTTCCCCATCCTGCGGTAGACCCGGCCCAGCGTGGCCTGCGCGGCCGCGACGAAGGCGGGGCTGGCGTTGATTCGCATCGCCTCCGTCAGGTGGGTCACGGCAACCTGGGAGTCATTGAGGTTGGCGGCCACCACACCCAGCCCCCAGTGGGCCATGGCGATCAGATGCGGGACCTGACCGCGGCGCGCTACATCCAGCGCTTCCGCGAAAGGGGAACGGGCATTCTCCCACTGGCGCAGGGTGATGTAGGCCCCTGCCAGGCTCTCGAGCGCCAGCGCATGGGCGCGCTCCCGCCTGGCGAGGACGCGTCGCCTTTCCGGCTCGGACCGATACCGTGCGATCGTCCCAATCTGGATGGCCGCCGCGGAGGATTCGACGGCTTTCTTGGCGCTCTCTAAGGCAAGGTCGAGCTTCCCGATTCTCCGATACGCATGGGCGAACTCGCTATGAATTACCATCTCGAGGCCCGGATTCCGGCTCTCTCTCGCATACCGGAGGGCCTGCTCAAAGAGCGGGATGGCCTTGTGCGGAGCGCCGAGGATGAGATGTACGCGCCCGAGGCGAGCCATGGTCATGCCCAGCGGGTGGGCACTCTTGGACCGCTCGGCCATCTCCACGGCCTTCTGCCCGTCGGTCAGGGCGTCTTGGAGACGGCCGAGGGCCTGGGCCGCCATCGAGGCGTTCGAATACGCAATCGCCGCTTCTGTGAACTGCCCGCGTCGCTCGAAGTCGATCCCCATCTGGCGGTAGGCCGGGTAGGCCTCGCGCGCCGTTTCAAGGCTGCGCATGGCCTCCATCCCCTCCTCGAAATCGAGACGGAACTCTTCTCCCTCCACGGGTGGGCAGAGCATGAGGGTGAGGAGGCAGACGAGAAGTGCGGTCGGCGAGGTTCTGGGAGGAGCCGGAACGCCTGGTGGTCGGAATCGGGTCGGACTCGCCATGGCTGATCCCTCGCGGTCTTGGGGTGCGGACACGGCCCACCCGAGGGGATGTCTCGCAATCCTTCTAGCCCTCGGCCAAAGATGTGTCAAGGGGATTCACGGAGAAGAACCGATAGGGACGGCGGACTCGGACGGCCGAATAGCCCTTTCGCCGTCGCTCTCAAGGTGCGCTGTCGATTCGGTCCGGATCAGCGTCCGAGGATGTCCCGGTAGTAGGCTTCGTAGCGGGGCACGATCTGGGCGATGTCGAAGTGCTCCACGGCACGCCGGCGGGCGGCGAGGCGAAACTCCGCGTAGCGCGCGGCGTCGGCGAGGAGCGCGAGGGCGGCGTCGGCCATGCCGCCCACGTCTCCCACCGGCAGCAGGAAGCCGCTCTTTCCGTCCTCGACGACTTCCGGGACCCCGCCCACGTTGGTGGCGATGACCGGAATGCCGCAGCTCAAGCCCTCCAGCGCCGCCAGCCCGAAGGCCTCATCCGCGCTGGGAAGCAGCAGGAGGTCTGCCGCCGCCAGGAGGCTCTCCACGTCGTCCTGCTTCCCCAGGAAGATGACGTCCGGCTTCACTTCCAGGGTCTCGGCAAGGTGGAGGGCCTCGGGGCGGTCTTGGCCGTCGCCGATCAGGAGCAGCCGCGCCGGCATCACGGCCCGCACCTTGGCGAACACCCGGACGGCGTCCGGGGCGCGCTTCACCTGGCGGAAGTTGGAGAGGTGCACGAGGACCCGCTCGCCGCGGGGGGCCAGATGCTCGCGGAGTGTCGGCGACGGCTCGGGCAGGAAGCGTCGGGTGTCGACGAAGTTCGGGATCACTTCCATGGGGCGGTCGAGATTGAAGACGTCCCGCGTCTTCGTCCGCAAATACTCCGAGACGCAGGTGATGCCGTCCGATTGCTCGAGGGCGAAGCGCGTCATCGGATACAGGGAACGATCGTTGCCGACCAGGGTGATGTCGGTGCCGTGCAGGGTCGTGACGATGCGGGGGCCCTTCGGGCCCAGGATGGCGCGCGCCAGGAAGGCCGAGACGGCGTGGGGGATGGCGTAGTGCACGTGGAAGATATCCAGGCCGACTTGGGCGCCCACCTCGGACATCTTGGCCGCCAGC